>CADAQV010000051.1 GCA_902790095.1 uncultured Lachnospiraceae bacterium
CAAGACTCGGCGATATAATCCTTGTATACGATTTGTGCTACATGGACGAAAAGACTTCGGATCATATGGTGATGAGCTTTACATCCCTGAGTGAGTCGGATATCAAAGAGATGAGCGCTGTATCCGGTGTTTTTGCACTTGAGCCTGTTGAGTCAGAGACAGAATACCCCATCGTTCCCGGTTATGAGTATACCGTACAGAATGATGACACCACAGCTCTCAAGGTCGATGTTGCATATCTTGACAAGGTGGCTTACAACAGCTACTGCGGAAATGCTGTCGTTGTCAATGAAGGCGGCGGCGTGTTCAGATATTACGGCTTTGGCGGTAAGGATGTAACATGGAATGCAAGCCTTTATGCAAAGAATGATGAAGTTGTTCCGGCATACTCTTCTGCAGATTATTTTGAACTCGATGAAAACGGAATAGGGACATTTGTGATCCCTGTAAAGAAGGGAGACATAGTTTCCTTCTATGATCTTTGCTGGCTTGATGAGGAATACAACGACCTTCCTCATATGGTTGGCGCCGTAACTGAAACTGCAGAAGAAGTTAAGGGCGAAGAAACAGGAAACAACGCTCCCTTGGCTGCACTTGCATTGATCGCAGTACTCGGACTTGGCGTTATGGCTGTTTCACGTAAACGTGCATAATTGAATCGGTTATTTTGAGGGGCTGTAAAAAAACAGCCCCTTTTTTGTGCCTTGCGCGCAAACGATTTTCGTTGTATACTGTTATGGCGTATTTTTTTAAAAAGCATTATAAGGAGTAAGATTATGGCTAAGGATAAGAAACTGGTTGAGCAGATCACTTCCATGGAGGAGGATTTTGCCCAGTGGTACACTGATGTTGTAAAAAAAGCAGAGCTTGTGGACTATTCAAGCGTAAGAGGCTGCATGGTATACAGGCCCTACGGCTATGCCATCTGGGAAAATATCCAGAGAGAGCTTGACAGAAGATTTAAAGAGACTGGCGTGGAAAACGTTTACATGCCCATGTTCATACCCGAAGGTCTTCTTCAAAAGGAGAAGGACCATGTGGAAGGCTTTGCGCCCGAGGTCGCATGGGTCACACAGGGAGGGTTTGAGCCTCTTCAGGAGAGACTTTGTGTAAGGCCTACCTCGGAAACTCTTTTCTGTGACCTTTATTCAAAGATAGTACAGTCCCATCGCGATCTTCCGAAGCTCTACAACCAGTGGTGTTCCGTTGTAAGGTGGGAAAAGACCACAAGGCCCTTCCTTCGCTCTATGGAATTTTTATGGCAGGAGGGACATACGGCTCACGCAACGGCCGCAGAGGCTCAGGAGCGCACCATACAGATGCTTAACATCTATGCGGATTTCTGCGAAAAATATCTTGCCATACCCATGATAAAGGGAAAGAAGACCGACAAGGAAAAGTTTGCGGGCGCAGAGGAGACATACACAATAGAAGCTTTGATGCACGACGGCAAAGCTCTTCAGTCCGGCACAAGCCACAACTTCGGCGACGGCTTCGCAAAAGCCTTTGACATAAAATACACGGACAAAGACAACACACTTCAGTATGTACATCAGACATCATGGGGCATGTCGACAAGAATAATCGGCGCGATAATCATGGTACACGGAGACAATTCCGGCCTTGTGCTGCCTCCAAAGGTTGCTCCCACTCAGGCCATGGTCATCCCGATCGCGCAGCACAAAGAGGGCGTGCTTGAAAAGGCGGAGGAATTAAGAGCTGCCCTTGCAGCTGCAGGCATACGCGTTAAGACGGACGCATCCGACAAAGGACCCGGCTTTAAGTTTGCCGAGCAGGAGATGCGCGGTATTCCTGTCCGCGTAGAGATAGGCCCTAAGGATCTTGAAAACGGCACTTGCACCATAGTAAGGCGTGACACTCGCGAAAAATACGAGGTAACATTTGACAAGGTTTCGGAAAAGGCGCTTGAGATACTTGACAAGATGCAGCATGCCATGCTTGAAAAGGCAAGAGCTCACAGGGATTCCCACATCTTTGACGCGCATGACTATGATGAGTTAAAGGATATTGCCGAAAACAGGCCCGGATTCATCCGCGCAATGTGGTGCGGCAGCCTTGAGTGCGAAATGAAGATAAAGGACGATCTTGCGGTAAGCAGCCGCTGCATGCCGTTTGAACAGGAAAGCATTTCGGATGTATGTGTATGCTGCGGCAAGCCTGCAAAGAAGCTTGTATACTGGGGCAAGGCATATTGATGAAAAGGAAAAGGTAGATGGAAGATCTTAAGACCTTAGGAGACAAAATAGCATACCAGGAACAGATGAACGTTACCTACGGGGATCTCTTGTATAAAGAGGAAAGATATCTGCAGACCATGCAGCGCGAAAAGACGAAAAATCTGAAGGGTTTCAGGACCTTTTTGATATTCGATATCATTTGCGCGCTGGTCATGGCAGTAGGCCTTTCCGCAGGAACATTCTTTGAGACCAATACCAAAGACCCTGCCGCGGCATTTGTGGGCTCTGTGGGTAACGCAATGCTCACTGTGGTGGGGCTTATAATAGCGGCATTTGCGTTTGTTGGGCTGTGCTTCGGCGGCTTTAAGCTGGTGCACTACGGAAGGCGAAGGTTCAAAGAGATCGACAACCGCGATTTTGTCTGGAGGACCTACGAGGAAATGGAAGCCATTTCCGGCGCAAAGATGATGGAGCTTGAGACAAAGAAGGCTCAAAATCTTGCGGAGCTTTCCATAAACCGTCAGGTCTATCAGGAAGGCATGGAGGGCTATGCGGAAAGAATAGAAGAAATGGGTGAAGGAAGCGAAGGAGAGATGGAACATATTTCCATGTCCGAACTCTTCTATGCCAAAGAGACCGCAAGACCGCAGCTTCCCGAAAACGAAGACAGGAATAAAAACGCGTTAAAGAAAACATGGTAATTCTTGCCGGGGGCCAAAAATGATCTTTTTAAGGTCATTGTTTCGGCTTTCCGGCTTTTGTATGGAAAAAAATACAGTCAACTTGTTAAAATTTTAACAACAACATTCTTTTCGTTGTTGCAAACCTAAGCCTTTTATGTTATATTTTTCACAGGTGGGGTTTTTTATAACAAAGAAAGAACACCGTAAGCGTATAAAACAATATAATTCACACGGAGGAAATCAAAATGGCAAAGAAAGTAGTATTAGCCGGAGCATGCCGTACAGCTATCGGCACCATGGGCGGGTCTTTAAGCACAACTCCCGCAGCTGACCTTGGAGCGATCGTTATCAGGGAAGCCATCAAAAGAGCAGGAGTACCTGCAGATCAGGTAGATCAGGTATACATGGGCTGCGTTATCCAGGCAGGTCTCGGACAGAACGTTGCAAGACAGGCATCAATAAAGGCAGGTCTTCCCATCGAAGTACCCGCTGTCACAATGAACGTAGTTTGCGGTTCCGGTCTTAACTGCGTAAATCAGGCTGCACAGATGATCATGGCAGGAGATGCCGACATCGTTGTTGCCGGCGGTATGGAAAACATGTCAATGGCTCCCTACGCTGTACCTCAGGGACGTTACGGATACAGAATGGGCAATGCAACACTTGTCGATACAATGATCAAGGATGCTCTTTGGGATGCATTCAACGACTATCACATGATCAAGACTGCAGATAACGTAGCAGAGCAGTGGGGTCTTACAAGAGAAGAGCTCGACGAGTTCGCTCTTAAGAGCCAGCAGAAGGCATGCGCAGCTATCGAAAGCGGCGCATTCAAGGATGAGATCGTTCCCGTAGAGATCAAGAAGAAGAAGGAAACAGTTATCTTCGATACAGATGAAGGCCCTCGTCCCGGTTCTACAATGGAAGGCCTTGCAAAGCTCCGCACCATCAATCCCGGCGGCTTTGTTACAGCAGGTAACGCATCAGGTATCAACGACGGTGCTGCAGCCGTAGTTGTAATGAGCGAAGAGAAGGCAAAGGAACTCGGCGTTAAGCCCATGGCTACATTCGTTGCAGGCGGACTTGCAGGCGTAGATCCTTCGATCATGGGTATCGGACCTGTTGCCGCAACAAGAAAAGTTATGGCAAAGGCCGGCATGAAGATCGAAGATTTCGATATCATCGAAGCAAACGAAGCATTCGCTGCTCAGTCCGTTGCAGTAGGCAAGGATCTTGGAATCGATGTTGACAAGCAGCTCAATCCAAACGGTGGAGCAATAGCTCTCGGACACCCCGTAGGCGCTTCAGGCTGCCGTATCCTCGTTACACTTCTTCATGAAATGGAAAAGAAGGGTGCAAAGACAGGTCTTGCAACACTTTGCATCGGCGGCGGTATGGGCTGCGCTACAATCGTTAAGAGAGAGGACTAAATTCACATGGAATTCATTACATACGAGCAGGAAGGCTTTGTAGGCGTTATAACCATCAACCGCCCCAAGGCACTCAATGCATTAAACAGCCAGGTCCTTGACGAATTAAACGAGGTCCTTGACACCGTAGATGTAGGCAAGACACGTGCCATCGTTCTTACAGGCGCAGGCGAAAAGAGCTTTGTTGCAGGCGCAGATATCGGAGAAATGTCAACACTCACAAAGGCAGAAGGCGAAGCTTTCGGCAAGAAGGGTAATGACGTATTCAGAAAGCTCGAGACTCTTCCCGTTCCCGTTATAGCAGCCGTTAACGGTTTTGCTTTAGGCGGCGGATGCGAGATCTCAATGAGCTGCGATATAAGACTTTGCTCTGACAATGCTATATTCGGACAGCCCGAGGTAGGCCTTGGCATAACACCCGGCTTTGGCGGAACTCAGAGACTTGCAAGGCTTGTAAGCCCCGGCATGGCAAAGCAGCTTATCTACACGGCAAGAAACATAAAGGCTGACGAAGCCTACAGGATCGGTCTTGTAAATGCGGTATATTCCGCAACACTTGACGAGGCAGGCAATGTTACCGCCACCGCTCAGGAAAATCTTCTTGCGGCAGCAAAGAAGATGGCAGCAGGCATCGCAGCAAATGCTCCCATAGCCGTCAGAAACTGCAAGAAAGCCATAAACGACGGACTTCAGACAGATATCGATCAGGCTATCGTCATAGAGGAGAAGCTTTTCGGCGACTGCTTCGAAACAGAAGATCAGAGAGCCGGCATGGGCAACTTCCTTGAAAAAGACAAGGAAAAGAAGCTTAAAGTAGTTCCTTTCAAGAACAAATAAAATAATACGTCTTCCCCGCAACCGTCAGGCTGCGGGGAGACCGTGTCTAAGACACATTATAAATATTTCAGGAGGATAACAAAATGAAGGTTGGCGTTATTGGCGCAGGTACCATGGGACAGGGCATTGCAAAGGCATTTGCTCAGGTAGAAGGCTACGAAGTTGCTCTCTGCGATATCAAGCAGGAATGGGCAGACGGCGGAAAGGCTAAAATTGCAAAGGGCTATGCAAAGCTCGTTGAAAAAGGAAAGCTTACTCAGGAAGCAGTAGATGCTATCCTTTCAAAGATCACAGCAGGTCTTAAGGAAGATCTTTGCGCAGACTGCGATCTTATCGTAGAAGCTGCTTTTGAAAATATGGAAGTTAAGAAGACAACATTCGGTGAACTTGACAAGTTCGTTAAGCCCGAGTGCATCTTCGCTTCAAATACATCTTCTCTTTCCATAACAGAGATCGGAAACGGACTTTCACGTCCCATGATCGGAATGCATTTCTTCAACCCTGCTGACAGAATGAAGCTCGTTGAAGTTATCGCAGGTGTAAACACACCCGTTGAAACTGTTGACGCTATAAAGAAGATCTCCGAAGAGATCGGCAAGACACCCGTTCAGGTAAATGAGGCAGCAGGTTTTGTTGTAAACCGTATCCTCATCCCCATGATCAACGAAGCTGCCTTCATCAAGATGGAAGGTGTTTCCGATATCGCAGGTATCGACTCTGCAATGAAGCTCGGCGCAAACCATCCCATGGGACCGCTTGAACTCGGCGATTTCGTAGGCCTTGACATCTGCCTGGCTATCATGGATGTTCTTTACAAGGAAACAGGTGATTCAAAGTATCGCGCATGCCCTCTTATCCGCAAGATGGTACGCGGCGGAAACCTTGGCGTAAAGAGCGGCAAGGGCTTCTATAAGTATAATGAAGACAGAACAAAAACACCTGTTGACGCTCTGTAATATATTGTGTTATAATCCTACCCGCGCGCCTCAAAAAAGGCGTGCGGGTGGTGTAATGTTTTTAGGAGGAAAAAATAAATGGATTTCACATTAAGCAAAGAGCATGAGATGGCAAGAGCTCTTTTCGCAGAATTTGCTGAAAAAGAAGTAAAGCCCCTTGCTCAGGAAATTGACGAACAGCACAGATTCCCCAGGGAAACAGTTGAGAAGATGGCTAAGTACGGCTTCCTCGGAATTCCTTTCGCTAAGGAACTCGGCGGCCAGGGCGCAGACGTCCTTACCTATGTAATGTGTGTTGAAGAGATGTCAAAGGTCTGCGGAACCACAGGAGTTATTGTTTCCGCTCATACCTCACTCTGCTGCGATCCCATCGCAACATACGGTACACCCGAGCAGAAGGAAAAGTATCTTGTTCCCCTTGCAAAGGGCGAGAAGCTCGGTGCATTCGGTCTTACAGAGCCCGGTGCAGGTACAGACGCTCAGGGACAGCAGACAAAGGCTGTTTTTGATGAAGCTACAAACGAATGGGTACTTAACGGTTCAAAGTGCTTTATCACAAACGGTAAGGAAGCTGATGTATATATCGTTATCGCAGTTACCGGTAAGGTAGAAAAGCGCGGTAAGATGATGAAAGAGATCTCTGCTTTCATCGTAGAAAAGGGAACACCCGGATTCACATTCGGAACAAAGGAAAACAAGATGGGTATCTGCGGATCATCTACATATGAGCTGATCTTCACAGACTGCCGCATCCCTAAGGACAACCTCCTTGGCGCAAAGGGCAAGGGCTTCAATATCGCAATGCACACACTTGACGGCGGACGTATCGGTATCGCTGCTCAGGCTCTCGGTCTTGCGGAAGGCGCTCTTGAGACGACCATCAACTACGTAAAGGAAAGAAAGCAGTTCGGTCGTTCCATCGCACAGTTCCAGAATACACAGTTCCAGCTTGCAGATATGGCTACAAAGGTAGAAGCTGCAAAGATGCTTGTTTACAAGGCAGCCATGAAGAAGCAGGAATTCCAGACAAACAACAAGATTTCTTATTCCGTAGAAGCAGCTATGGCTAAGCTTTATGCCGCAGAAGTTGCTATGGAAGTTACAACAAAGGCAGTTCAGCTTCACGGTGGTTACGGCTACATCAGAGAATATGATGTTGAGCGTATGATGCGTGACGCAAAGATCACAGAGATCTACGAAGGAACAAGCGAAGTTCAGCGTATGGTCATCTCTGCAAATCTGTTAAAGTAGGAGGAGCTTAATCGTGAAGGTTATCGTATGTATAAAGCAGGTACCGGATACAAAGGGCGGCGTTAAATTCAATCCCGACGGTACACTTGACAGAGCAGCAATGCTCGCAATCATGAACCCTGATGACAAGGCAGGTCTTGAGGCTGCCTTAAGACTCAAGGATCAGTACGGCGCAGAGGTCACAGTAATAACAATGGGTCTTCCCAAGGCAACTGACATGCTTCGTGAAGCACTTGCAATGGGTGCTGACAACGCAGTACTTGTAACAGACAGAAGACTCGGCGGCGCTGACACATGGGCAACATCAACAACACTTGCAGGCGCACTTCGCGGCATGGAATATGATCTCATCATCACAGGTCGTCAGGCTATCGACGGAGATACAGCTCAGGTTGGTCCCCAGATCGCAGAACACCTCGGACTTCCCGTTATCTCATACACACAGGAGCTTAAGGTAGACGGAGACTCAGTTATAGTTAAGCGTCAGTATGACGACGGATATCATATGGTAAAGGCAAAGATGCCCTGCCTTATCACAGCACTTGCAGAACTTAACGATCCCCGTTACATGACAGTCGGCGGTATCTTTGATGCTGTAAAGGCAGACATTAAGATAATGACAAGAGACGATCTTATCGATGTTGACGATTCAAACATCGGTCTTAACGGTTCTCCCACAAAGATCGCAAGGGCTTCAGACAAGGTAAGAAAGGGTGCGGGCGAAAAGGTCGCTCCCGATTCTCCGGATGAAGCAGTTGAGTACATCTTTGGCAAGCTTGAAGCTAAGCACATCGTATAATTAAGA
>CADAQV010000052.1 GCA_902790095.1 uncultured Lachnospiraceae bacterium
CAAAGAGTTGTTTGTTTGCAGAAGATTGTGTCTCGTAGTCACGGGCAGATTTGATGGCAAAATTGACATTTGTATCAATCTTTTTTGCTACGGTTTGATCAAAGCTGTAGTAGCCTGAGCGGCATTGTTTTAATTGAGTGTCGCGGAGGCGTTGCTTTTCGGCAGGACTAATCCAATGGTGGATGTAGCATTTGTCGGAGGGGGACTCTAATTTGGGATAGAACATGGATGCCGGCACTTTGAGGCCACGAACATGGCCGGAGGAAGGATGGGCATCGCCGAAACGCACATGTCCACTATGGAAAAGGAGCATGGCATCAGCTTTGAGTTCCTGATAATGCTGCGCAACAATTCCCAAGAAGTTGCTGCCAGGGATGAAGTCAAGCGTTTGGTTAGGTCCCTCGGAGGCTGCTTTTTGGTTGAGAATGACATCTGTAAGCAGTTGACATCTCATTTTAATGGGTCTCATTTGTCACCTCCTTTCTGTATGTCGATAAACTGGCAACGGCCAAGTCCACGGTTGCGGCCAGCTCCGAGTCTTTTGATATATTTCATGGCATCAATTACATTGTCCGCAGCTTCATCGGGCACCTGATAGATACACCCTTGCAAAGTACAAGGGGCGGCCACCTCGATTTTGCGGAGGCTTTGATGTTTGGCTACACCTTTTTCATCAATAGCTGTACTGGATATTTTGCGGTATAGGTATTTCTGGGAGTGGGTGGCAACAAGCGCGTTCTTCTCTTCTTGGGGTAGTTCGGCATCGGTAAAGAAGGCTTCGGCAGGGGCTTTGTCGGTTGCGGGGGTGTCGGGGCCAAACAATTGGAGGGCGACATCCTCAGAGGAGGAGGCGACCAAAGTGTAGGCCTCTCGAATCAAGCCTTTGACGGTTTTGCCTGCGGGGAGACGTTAAAACAACTTGGCATGAACGGACCGGTGGTCGTAAGTGGCAACGACGGAGGACTCGAGAGGATTTTTGACAGAATGGTCATTTCGCAGAGGACGGATATTCTTTACTGCGGCTATTCCTGTTCGGGACTTGTGTACGATTGTCTGCTCGAATTTCACCGAGGTATGGAAAAGGATATGGCCGGTGCAAGAAGCAAAAAGCTCAGCATGCTACTGCCTGCATTAAGGTTTATGCATGATCATTATTCACAGGATTTTTCCTTTGTCTTCCTGTCTCAGATGCTGGACATTACGCCGCAGCACTTCTGCAGGCTTTTCCGGGAGACGCTCAGGATGAAGCCGGGGGATTATCTTACGGGTATCAGAATATCAGAAGCCAAAAGGCTCCTGCGCGAGACCGATCTGTTAGTTTCGGAGATCTCGGCAAGGTGCGGCTTCAACGATCCGGGATATTTCAGCACTGTGTTCAGAAAAAAAGAGGGTATCACCCCAGCTGATTTCAAAAAGAGGAAATATCCATAATGAGACCCCGGGACGGGGTCATAGTCTCATTTTTTTGAGACCCCGGGACGGGGTCATAGTCTCATTTTTTCCTCCTCGCGCCGAAAAAATTTTTTTTTTTAAAAAAAACACCGATCTTTGCAAAGAAGTTGCAAAGGTCGGTGTGTTATATTGGCATCAGAAACAAAGAAACACCCCGCAAATAAAAAAAACAACATCAAAAAAAGAAAATCAGGAGGAAAAAATCATGAAGAAGAACAATATAAAGATGACAAAGAATGCAAGAATCGGTATCGCAGCGATGGCAGCGATCATGGCAATGAGCCTTGCAACTCCACTTGCAGCAAATGCAGCATCCTTAAGAGGATATGAATACGCAGAAGACAATAATGACGATGGTAGCGATGATGATCATGGCATCACCACAACAGATGTGACAAAGTGGACCATCTCCATCATAAAGGGCGACGACAAGATGAAGACTCTCCTTGAGGCTTCAGAGAAGGCAGTACATGGTATCGTATACAAGATCCCGCAGATCGGATACGTAGCAGGCCCCATGTTTGAAATGCTTAAGGTTTTGTGTGAGAGCGATGAGCCCGAAACAACACTCGGAAGCATCTCAAAACAGCTTGAAGGGATCCAGGGACAGATTGAAGACGCCAAGGCAGCGATCATCGAGGCCATGGGAACCATGTCCGATATGGATAAATTCGTAGATCAGTACAACCTGTTCAACGCAAAATATAAGGAAGTATCCAAGCAGGTATCTCACATCTCCGGATTTGACATGAGCCAGGAGACCAAGAATTCCCGCCTTGCAAAGATGGTCGGTGAAGTTTCCGACTGGTACAGTGCCGACAACCTGGTATTCAACCACATCGCACTTGGAAGCTACCTCTCGGGCGAGACCAAGCTTGTATCCGGCAAGAAGGACATCTACGAAGCCATCATGGATCACTACTCAAAGATCGTTCTTTTCGGAAAAGAAGCCATGGACAAAACAGATGATCTTACTGCAGATACATTGGCAGTTTACCTGGAAAGCTCAGCACAGCTGATCAACTGCATCATAGCAAAGAGAAACGATCTGCTTGCAGAAGGCAGCGAAAACTCACTTTGCGACGCAGACTATTGCAAGACCAAGATCAGCGAAATGTTAAACCAGATCATAAAGGTGAATGAAACACTCGATGCTTACATTAAGAACAATGATCCCCTCACATTCTACGACCGCACCGGAAACGGACAGAAGAACATCATCCTTTCGGAATCTGTAGCGAAGGCAGACTTCAATAAAAAGAAGTCCATGAATGACCTTGTAGGATCAAAGGCACTCTCCGATAAGCAGCTTAAGTCCATAGTAGACTACGTGAAGAAGAACTACCCCGGCAAGAGCGTTATAGAATACCTGACCTACGTGGGATTCACCTTCTCGGACAAAACCTACGAAACCTACCTTAAGGAATATGAAAAAGAACGTGCAGATGCAGAAAAGGCCCTTAAGGAAGCAGAAGAGCTCCTTGAGCGCAAAGCAAATGAACCCCAGGAGCAGCCAATCGTCATCTTCCCTGAAATCCCCGGCGTGTTCTTCTTTGATCCTATCGTGCCCACTGTCATAGAAGACTGGGAAAAGAAAAATGCAGAAAACACCGTAAAAGAGATGACCGAATTCTTAAAGAAGTCTCCGATGACAAAAGAAGAATATCAGAAGAGCTGCAAAGTATCCGAAGGAGCATTCTTCCTGACAAGCCGCGGCCGCAAAAACAGCACGACAATGAGCAGCGGCACAGCAGCAGATTACTACTACAAGGGAGTAGGACTTCAGGATACCACCTATTCAGAGAAAGAAAACCATTACCTCTACATCTCCGAGAGTTACAAAACAACCAAGAGAAATGAAGCTAAAGCAGATCTGTACTACCTCGTAGCAATATGATCCCGGGCAGAGCCTTAAGCTTAAGTCATAGTCTCAAAAACTAAAAAACAAAGGCCCCATGTATATAATTCCCCTAAGGAGCATAACCCATTCTCTGCTCCTTAGGGAAATTATATACATGGGGCCGTAGGCTTAAAAAAGTCAGAATCTACTTTCTGTCATTGCGCTCAGCGAGTCTCTTAAATGTGAGATCATACCCATCATTTCCGAAATTAAGGCTTCTGTTAACGCGGCTTATGGTCGCGGTGGAAGCTCCCGTCTTTTCGGAAATATCAAGATAAGTCCTCTTATCCCTAAGCATCCTTGCCACCTCGTACCTCTGCGCGATAGCCAGAAGCTCATTTACTGTGCAGATGTCTTCAAAAAATGCGTAAGCCTCTTCCTTATTCTCAAGAGTGAGTACCGCATCCAGAAACATATCTACCTCAGGTACATGTATTTTACTGTTCATGATCATCCTCCGTGCGTATAGAATGTGAATAACGCTTTAACACTTTAAAAATTTAACACAATAATAACGAAAAGTCAAGTGTTGCTTGGCTCTTTTTTATTGACGGTCATTATCATACGAGTATATACTACAGATATCAGAATCTTAAGGGAGAATAGAAATGCATGTTCAGTTAAATAAAAACCCAAAAAGTCAAATTGATTCCGATTATCACCATGAAGTAGAAACAAACAAGTACCTAAGCCTTGAAGAAAGAGCAAAAAAATATGGCGGGAAGATCGAAGCCGGTGAAGAGATAGAATATGGTTCTGCTTTGGGAAGAGAGAAATGGTAGAATAGCTCTTGTTATTTTTGTATCTCTTTGCTATACTATGTTGAATCTAATACCTATATTTAAGCAATAGTAAAGAAGGAATAAGATGTTTAAGAAAACCATAGCGGCCTTTATGGCCGCGGCAATGCTTTTAAGCGGTTGTGCCAGTATAGCGACGGTCGATACTTCCGTCACGCCGGCAAATAGTTCCGACATAATAGTTACGCCGGATATCACAAAAAGCGAAAGCGTACCGGCCGCATCCGTTGTTACAAACCCGTCTGAAAAAGCGGGAGATGAAACTCCCTCTTCCCAGGTCCAGCCGGAGCAGCCCACCGGGCCCGAAGAAACAAAAGAGCCTCTGCCGCCTCTTTCTGTAGAGCAGCAGGCAATAGCATCTGCAAAGACCCTGCCGGTCGTATATGTCACGACAGAGGGTATGCAGCCTGTCACAAGCAAGGATTTTTATGTAGCTTCAAACATAGAAGTCTTTAACTGCAGCGAAGATCAAAGGCTCATAGCAACAGGCGGTATAAAGGTCCGAGGCAATTCCACATCCGATCTTGACGGCAACCCGCCCTATAGGATCAAATTCGACGAAAAGCACAACATGCTCGGCCTGCACGACGGCAGGAAATATAAAAGCTGGGTGCTTCTTCGCACATGGACCACGCTGATCCCTGATTATATGGCATTTGCTCTTGCGGGCCTTATCTTTGAAGACCGGTATTATTCATCGGACTGCACGCTTGTAAATGTTTATCTTAACGGCGTGCATCAGGGAGTATATCTTCTTTGCGAACAGAATCAAGTCGCAAAGGACAGGATAGATGTAAAGGAGCCGAAGGAAGGCGACACATCCGTAAATGTTGGCTACAGTCTTGAAATGGACAATTATCCTTCGGATGAACACCCGTATTTCCTCATGAATCACCTTGCATCCCCTCTTACTGATATGACGGGCGTCACCAAAAACACAAAGGGCAATTATTATTCGATAAAGAGTGACACCTATTCGCCCGAACAGGTCGCATTTATAGAAAAGTATCTTAACAGCGTTTACTATATCCTTTACAATGCAGCCATGAACAATACCGCTTACAGACTGGACGATCAGATGAACACGGTAGCTGCCCCCGATATGACTCCAAAGGACGCGGTCTGCGCCGTGATAGATGTAAACTCCGTCGCAAACATGGTCATCCTCGAAGAACTCACCCACAATTATGATGTGGGCACCGGAAGCTTTTACATGGCAGTCGATTTTTCCGGCAATAACGATAAGTATCAAAAACTTACCTTTGATGCGCCGTGGGATTTCAACTGGGCATATCAGGATTCGACAGAAGGCTACTATGCATCAACTTTCCAGATAAATCCTTACGGAGGCAACAGCTCCAACATGTGGCTCGTTACCTTCATGAGCATGGACTGGTTCAGGGACATAGTAAAAACAAAGTGGAGGAATCTCGAAAGTACTCAGGCGATCGAAAACTTCCTGAGACTTCTTTCAGAAACATTGCCCACCCTTGCAGGCGATGCGGGAGCTCCCGCAAATACTGCGCAGGCCGTAGTAAATTATGTAAACGGAAGGATAGCATGGCTGAACACGGTATGGTAAAAAAACCGTAAATGCCAAAATGAGATTATGAGAAGAAAAAAGATATTCTGCCTTATGGCAACTGCCGCCCTGCTTGCGGCAGGATGCGCAAAAAGCGAGGACCCTATAAATATTCCGTCCGGCACCGAAAATAACAATACAAAGCCGTCTGCAAATACCGGTATAGAGATAGTGGATGACGGGACCGCCGAGGCACCCTCCGTTCAGATCGTCACCCTGCCGCCCCTTGACCAGAATACTGTTGCTCCTTCGGCCGAGACACTTCCGCCTGTAACAGAAGCGCCTCAGCAGGCGGATCCGCAGTCGCAGCCTGAAGATCCCACACAGCCCGCATCCTCTTCAGTGATCGTAAACCCGCCTCAGCCCTTTGATGGCGAGGCATTCCTTGCATCGCTTGATTACAATACAGTCCTTCCAATTCCGGCAGATGCTACAGCGACGACCGCGACCGAAAGCCAGATATATACATACGGAGGCATCTACAGAAAGAACACCGGAAAGAATGTTATCTACATAACCTTTACCCAAGGGTATGAGAACGGAAACACTCTTCCGATGCTTGATCTTTTGGACAGCAAGAATGTTAAGGCGGCCTTTTTCCTCGTGGTAAAAGGCTACGTGAACAAGGAAGCCAACATACCCATTATGCAGCAGATAGTATCGCGCGGGCATATAGTCGGAAGCCATGGCTACAACCATGTTTACACCAACACGCTTTCGGATATCGATCTTATAAATGACATCGCTCTTTCAAAGGCGTACATTTCTGCGGCTCTCGGCGGCTATAATGTTGCCTTTTACAAGGCACCCTACGGAGACCTTTGCGTAAGAGATGTTTATGTATCCTCAAAGCTTGGAATGGTAGCAACGGCAAACTCTTTCCAGTATTACGATTACAATGCCGAAGAGATGCCGACAAAGGAAGCGGCATTTGAAAAACTTAAAAAGGGAATGTCGCCCGGTGCGGTCTACTACCTCCATGTCTCGCAGTGCAACTTAGAGGCACTCGGTGACTTTATAGACTATGCCCGCGCAAACGGATACGAATTCCTTCGCCTCGATCAAGAATAAATGCAACCTTTATGATGTTTTTGCCTCCCGGTGTACCAAAAGCAAGTTTTTATGAATTAGGTACACGGCCGTTAGGCTGTTACCAGCCTCCCGGTGTACCAAAAGCAAGTTTTTATGAATTTGGTACACCGCCTAAAGGCTGTTTCCGGTCTCCCGGTGTATCAAAAGCAAGTTTTTATGAATTTGGTACACCGCCTAAAGGCTGTTTCCAGCCTCCCGGTGTACCAAAAGCAAGTTTTTATGAATTTGGTACATCGCCCAAAGGCTGTTACCAGCCTCCCGGTGTACCAAAAGCAAGTATTAATGAATTAGGTACACGGCCCCCAGGTTTTTACCAGCCTCCCGGTGTACCAAAAGCAAGCATCGTATCAATAGGTACACAGTACCTGAATAACATAATAATAATCAGTGTACCCAATAAACAAATAATGCATTTAGGTACACTGAACGATCTTATTAGCTCTTTTGTTGATGTACCTAATTTGAAAAAAGCAAGTTTGGGTACACGCCGATAAATAAATCCTCTTATTTCGACCCAGTTCTATATATTTTTCAGTTTGAGAACAGCTCATCCTTCCCGAAAACATTTGGGGCTGCCACATCTCTGAAAAGTTTCTTTGGCATGATCACGCTTTAATTCTTCCCGTGCGCAGATATGCCGCAATCCCCATCAGTACATTAGGTACAACTATTTAAAAACATCTGAAAGGAGATACTATGTTATCTATAAGAGAACAGATCAATTATGTAAACAGCCTGATCGCACAGGCAGAAAAAAACCTTAGATCAAGAATAGAAGGAACCCTCATTGTGTCGAAAAGGATCAAAAGTGTTCAATACTATCACCAGTATTATGAAAACGGCCTGCGCAAGCGTATTTACCTGAAAAAGACACAGGATAAGACCATTCGCAAGCTTGCGCAGACAGAATACGACAACGCTTTCCTGAAAGATGCAAAGGATCTTCTTGGAACACTCGAAATACTGAAGCCTTTAAACGCAGACAGAGATGAAGCGCTGCTTTATGATGAATTGAGCAGTTCCTACGACAAGTTGAGCCCCGAAAGGAAATCGCTTGTGATCCCATATGTCCTTCCGCGAGTTGAATACACCGAAAGATGGCTGAGCAAGGAATATGCTAATAAAGGCGTCAGCAGGGATATCACAAGCTTTATGACCGAAAACGGAGAAAATGTCCGGTCAAAAAGCGAAAAAATAATCGCAGACAAACTGCACAGTATGGGAATTCCGTATCGCTACGAAGAAGAGCTGTGCCTTCAGGGAATGTATGTGCATCCTGATTTCACACTTCTCGACCCACATAAACGCAAAGTCTATTATTATGAGCACTTCGGGATGATGCAGGATCCTGAATACTGTCGCAATGCACTTATAAGGATCGCCAAATACGAGCGTGCGGGATACAGGCTGGGCAGAGAATTCTTCTGTACCTTCGAATCTGAAGAGAATCCCCTTGATATCAAGATGCTTGAAACAAAGTTTTCCTTTCTCAAATCCTGACTTGTTAATCTGCTCAAAAATATGCTATAGTATCCATTGCCGGGGCTAAAAAAGCCGGCCGGAAAAGTGTGACAGACAAAAGGATCAGATCATGATAAGAATTATTACAGACAAAGATATATTTGAATATGACATACGCGGGCTTGTGGGGGCTTTTTTCAGAGGGGAAGAGCTCACATATGAAGCTGAAGGCAGTGCAGCAAGTGGTGACGATGCAAAAAGGCTTTTGATCAATTGGCACGACAAGGAGGTGACAGTGACCTTTGAAGGAGAATCCTGTGTCAGGTCATTTGACCCGGAAATAAGAGTAAGCGCCAAATCTGCAGTAAAGCAGGCAATATATTCCTGCCTTTCGGAATATACCGGGCAGAAGCTTCCATGGGGGGCTTTGACCGGCATCAGGCCGACAAAGCTTGCCATGGCGGATCTGGAAAAAGGGCTTGACGACGAAAAGATCATTTTCCATATGCAGGATGAATACCTTGTCAGCCCTTCAAAGGCAGCGCTTGCACTTGATATCGCAAAACGTGAAAAAAGCCTTCTCTCAAAACTTGATTATGAAAACGGCTACAGCCTTTACATTGGAATACCCTTTTGCCCGACGACCTGTCTTTATTGTTCGTTCACATCATATCCGATAAGAGCTTATGCCATGCAGGTCGACAGATATCTGGATTGTCTTGAAAAAGAGCTTTTATATACCGCAGATGCATTTAAAGAAAAAAAGCTGAATACCATCTACGTAGGAGGCGGCACGCCGACTACACTTGAGCCTGTGCAGCTTGACAGGCTTTGCGGCATCATCGAAAGAAACTTTGATCTGTCAGGCTGCCTCGAATTTACAATAGAGGCCGGCCGACCTGACTCTATTACAAAAGAAAAGCTTGAAGCTATAAAAAGGCATCCGGTGGATAGAATTTCCATAAACCCGCAGACAATGAAACAAAAGACTCTTGATATAATCGGGAGACATCACACAGTTGAAGATACTTTAAAAACTTATGCACTTGCTCGCGAAATGGGCTTTGATAATATCAATATGGATCTTATCATGGGGCTTCCGGATGAAACGATAGATGATGCGAAAATGACAATGGAAAAGGTTTGCGAGCTGCGCCCGGACAATCTCACTGTCCACTCTCTTGCATTGAAGCGTACATCCCGCCTTAACTTAGAGCACGAGGACTACGAAAAATACCGCTATGAAAACACAAACGCGCAGATGGAGCTTACCGCAGAATATGCAGCATCCATTGGACTTTATCCTTATTATCTTTACAGGCAGAAGAACATGGCCGGAAATCTGGAAAACGTGGGGTATGCCGCACAAGGCAAGGCGGGGCTTTACAATATTTTGATCATGGAAGAAAAGCAATCAATAGTTGCATGCGGCGCAGGCTCGATATCCAAAGGGGTATTCGCCGGAAATCGTATAGAACGTGCCGAGAATGTCAAAAACATTGAACAGTATATGGA
>CADAQV010000053.1 GCA_902790095.1 uncultured Lachnospiraceae bacterium
CCTTCCATGTCATGGGCTGAAGATGCGTGATACGCCCTGCCGCAAATACATCCTGAAAATGGACGAACCAGTCACCGCCTTTTGTATCCGTTACCCATGCTCCCTGATGCGGGCCATTTACGCCCGTCGCTGCCTGTTTCATAACAGTTCTTGCTTCATATGGTCCGAATATGTCTTTGCTTCTCATAGCAAGCTGCCAGCCGGTCTTTACTCCGCCCGCAGGCGCAAATATCCAGTAGTATCCGTCTTTTTTATACAGTTTCGGTCCTTCCGTGACCGGGTTTTCATCCCCGCCTTCATATACTTTGACCGGACCGGATATCAGTTTTAAAGAATCGGGATCCATCTCGAACATATATAAGACATTTTGAAAACCGATCCTTGACTTTGCCACCGCGCATACAAGATAGGCCTTATCACCGTCCCATAAAGGACAGGGGTCTATAAATCCGGCTCCGTCATAAACCTTTACGGGTTCTTCAAAGGGGCCGTAAGGATCGGCCGATCTAACCGCAAATATTCCTTCATCCGGCATTGGGAAAAAGATATAATAATGACCCTCGTGATATCTTATGGCCGGTGCCCATACTCCGCATCCCGGCTGCGGCCTGAAATACTTGCGGTCCGGAAGCTTTTCAAGAGCATATCCGATCAGTTCCCAGCTGACAAGATTTTTTGAATGCAGCACGGGAAGTCCGGGAACATTTGAAAAGCTTGAAGCAGTCATATAATAGTCTTCACCTGTGCGGATGACATCAGGATCCGAGTAATCCGCATAAATGACAGGATTGATATATTCAATATTCATTACAAAAACCTTCTTTACATTATCACGAAAAAAATGCTATAATGCATGAAATGTATCATGCTTTTGAGGCTGATAAAACTTAAGGGGGCCTTTATGGACGACAATTTAAACAATATAAAACCGGATGCATTTTTAAATCTGTTTTCGGATCCTTTTTTTGCCTACAGCAAAAAGAATAAGACCATCACCATATATAATTCTGTAAAGACCAGAATCGATCCCGGAGTCTATTCCGTTTCGGAATTTGTGAATAAGCTGAAGACCAGCTTAAAGGGCGAAGACCTTGTTTCCATCGACACATTTGCCGATCATCTTGCACAGGGCCATGACTATTTCTCCCACTCATTTTCCGACAATATCGTAAATGACGATCCCGCAACCGAAGGCACTCTTATAAGAGGAATGCAGTCGGAAAGCGATGAAGATCTTATTGTCGGCGTGATACATCCAAAGCGCTCAAGGACTTTTTCGATCACAAACGATGCTCAGCTTGATTCCCTGACCGGTCTTATGGATAAGATCTGCATAACAAAATATGCGATAGATCTCATTGACAATCAAAAAGTTGAAAACACTTTCGTTGCCATAGTGGACATAGATTATTTCAAACATGTAAATGACAGCTACGGCCATCAGTACGGCGATTATGTTCTAAGGCAATGTGCCGACATAATCAGATCCGAAGTCGGAGAACACGGAGTGGTAGGCCGTATAGGCGGCGATGAATTCTTCGTGATCTTTACACCAAATCTTACCGAAAGTGCGCTGCGAGACTGCCTGAGAAACATCCGCGTAGTCATGAGCCGGAGCTTTGAAGGAAAAGGTCCTTATGGCAACACTCCTATCACTCTTTCGATAGGCGCTGCGTCATACCCTGAAGATGCACCTAATTACAACGATCTTTTCGTGGTTGCCGATTACTGCCTATATCTTGCCAAGGCAAAGGGAAGAAACCGTTATATAATCTATAACCACAGCAAGCATGCAACTCTTGATATTATAAAATCGATCAGAACCACAGGAAAAAGCATGGTCAACGGCCGGGACGATCTGCCCCACGGCGATGTTCTGACACAGATAGTATATATGCTCAGATACAACCATAAAGCCTCGCTGCCAAACCTGCTTTCGGACTTTGCTTTCAGATTCAACATACCTTATCTTGCAATATTAGGGAAAAGTGACGGGCTGCCGTTTGTAAAAGCCGGCCCTACTGCGGAAAAGCTGATAGTCGATACAAAGATGCTCACTCCCCTGCTTTATGGTTTCTGTGACCTTTGCGATCCGGATTACGGTATTTACGTCTGCAATCATGTAACTCATTTCCCGCCGGATTTTGACCCTTACCTTCGTCCAATGCTTGACAAGATGGATCTGATATCATTCATAGCCGTTCCGCTTAGGCATGTAATCTGCTGTCAGCTCGGTAAGCGGCGAAGAATATATGTTCTTCTTAGGTTCGTTTGGCGTAAACCTTGTCTGGAATTCGGACCACTTTATGCACATCAGGCTTTTGTGCGACGAGCTCGAAAAAAACAGCCTGCTCGCACCGGAAAACGATGAGTGATCATCCCTTAATGACCCAGCCCGGGCGGCTTCCTAAAGCCCCGGGTCCGTATGAAGAATATTCCTCGAAGCGCACCGAAAGGTGTGCTTCTTTTTTTCCCCAGTCATCAAAACCTGAAGGCGCAATATGTGAATCAAGAAAACAGTTTTCAAGTCTTACCTTTGCAAATTCACGCCAGGGCCTTGCAATATAGCAGGAAGCATCTTCCACTCCTTTGCCTTTAATAAATCTGCAGTTTCTTGCAACAAAACCCTCTTTTACATTTTCGGGTGTGGAAGGAGCAAAAACAAAGCCTTTTTCTATACTTACAAATTCGCAATGATCAAAATATGCCGTAGCGCCTCCAAAGATAAAGTCCACTCCGCCTTCTATGCGGCAGTTTTCAAAATAAAATGTTCTGGGCGTTCTCTCTGTAAACTGCTTCGGCCCTAAAAAACCGTCCTTTTCATATTCTTTTGGCGGCAAGGGCGCAAGAAAAAGTGTATCCTGGTGTCCCCTCAAGGTGCAGCCGACCAGTTTGATATCATCACCGTCAAGATAAAGAGCTATCGCCTGTCCGGCATCTTTTCCGGGCCCTGCGGTATTTTCAAATATACAGTTTTTAAATGTGATGCGGTCTCCGTCAGCAAGGACCGACGCGGTCCTGAATGTGTGATAGGGTCTGCCGTCCTCATGGATCATCCTTGCACCGATATTTCCGCAAAAAGAAAGTCCTTCATATACCTTGTCATTTTCACTTAAAAATATCATTTCTCGCCTTTCTTTATCCATTTATCCGCCAAAGCAGTCCACTGTGCGCATTCCGGGCAGATGTCATTCTTATCCCTTGCGCTTTCCTTTGTACCGAGGCTGATGCCGTGCTTTCCGTCTGAAAAAATGTGAAGGCTGAATTTAACATCTGCTTTTTTCAGTGCCTGCGCGTACAAAAGCGAATTTTCCGCGGGAACGCTCTCATCCCTAACGCTGTGCCATATAAAAGTTTTTGGAACTCCGGCATTTATATGCTTTTCAAGTGACAGGTCATCAAGAGTTTTTTCATTCATGTCGCTTCCGAGAAGATTTTCAAAGCTGCCTCTGTGAGCGTATTCTCCCGAAGTTATTACAGGATAACAAAGTATCTGTCCGTCGGGTCTGTATGTGCTGTCGCCTCCAAACATCTCTTTCCAGAGCATTGAATACGATGCGGCAAGGTGCCCACCTGCCGAAAAACCCAGAATATATTTTTTCAAATTCTTATTTTTAAGATATTCAAAGCACTTTGAAAGTTCTTTTATCTGCACGGGAAAGCGCGCAGGCGCCACAGAATAGTGCAAAATGATCACATCATGTCCAAATGAAAGAAACTTCTTTGCAACAGGCATGCCTTCACGGGCAGAAACATGATCGTAACCGCCGCCAGGTATAATGATAATTACAGACTCGGCTTCATTTTTTGCTTTTATATACTGTGCATATACATCCCCTTTTGAACCCGGGACAGTTATATCAAACTCTATCATTTCATCTATGGGCCTTTAGTGCCGGAGGCCCTCCGCCGGCTTATTTTATACAAAATCAAAGTCCATTCGGGCAATAGAAATCAGGCTGCATTTTTTGCAGCCTGATATATATCGATAAATAAATCAATCGTTTACCTTGATATCAAATTCTTCTTCATCAGCGAATTTGGATTCATCAAGATTAGAAGGATCCTGTCCGATATATGCGCTAATACCGCCGTCTATGTATACGACCTGGCCGTTTATGAAATCTGATGCGGGAGAAGCAAGGAATACTGCAAGTCCCATAAGGTCTTCTGTATGTCCCCATCTCTGTGCAGGTGTCTTTGAACGGATGAATCTGTCAAAAGGATGCATTGATCCGTCAGCTCCCTTTTCACGAAGAGGCGCCGTCTGAGGTGTCGCGATATATCCGGGTCCTATAGCATTGCACTGAATGTTATACTGACCGTATTCGGAACAGATGTTTCTTGTAAGCATCTTAAGTCCGCCCTTTGCAGCAGCGTATGCGGAAACGGTCTCGCGTCCGAACTCACTCATCATCGAGCAGGCGTTGATGATCTTCCCGCTTCTTCTTTCGATCATCGAAGGAAGAACTGCCTTTGAACAGATGAAGGGGCCTGTAAGGTCTACGCTTATTACGGCGTTCCAGTCGTTAAGGCTCATCTCCGTCATGGGGATACGCTTGATGATGCCTGCGTTGTTTACAAGTATATCGATCTTTCCGACCTTCTCTTCCACTTCTTTTACAAATTCAAGCACCTGATCCTCTTTGGTGACATCACATACCTTTCCGAAAGCGGGGATGCCAAGCTTTTCATATTCAGCCATACCTCTGTCGACAAGGTCCTGTCTGATATCGTTAAAAACGATCTTTGCGCCTGCCTCTGCATAAGCCTGGGCATATGCAAGTCCGAGTCCGTATGATGCTCCTGTTATCCATGCGACCTTTCCGTCAAGACGGAATTTTTCCATTACTCCAGCCATTGTAATACCTCCGTGTTTTGAAATTTATTTAAAGAAGATCCTGATTTCTCACATCATCCATGTCATCAAAATCCTGATTTTCTCCGACCATGCCCCAGATAAATGTATAGTTTCTTGAGCCTGCTCCCGAATGGATCGACCAGCTGGGTGAAATGACAGCCTGTTCGTTTCTCATCACGATATGCCTTGTCTCTGTAGGCTCACCCATATAGTGCATAACGAATGCGTCTTCGGGAAGATCGAAATAAAGATATACTTCCATTCTTCTGTCATGTGTGTGGCAGGGCATCGTGTTCCATACGCTTCCGGGCTCTAAGTGGGTAAGTCCCATTTCAAGCTGACAGCTTTCAACCTGTCCGGGAAGGATGTACTTGTTTATTGTACGAACATTGCAGTCTTCCATTTTTCCGAGATGCTTTTTGTTCTCTTCCTTGATGACGACTTCGCCTTCGCCGGCAACTCCCTCTCTCTTAATAAGAACTGTAGGGCATGTTCTGTGAGCGGGTGCCGAATTCATATAGAATTTTGCGGGGTTGAAAGGATCTACGCTTGCAAAAGTGATATCCTTTGCGCCCATGCCGATATACATTCCGTCTCTGGGAATGACTTTGTATTCCTTTCCGTCTACGGTTATGATGCCTTCTCCGCCGATATTGATGATACCGAGCTCACGTCTCTGAAGGAAATATTCTGCTCTAAGCTCTGCGCCCGCTTCAAGTGAAAGCTCCTTTGTAACAGGCATTGCAGCGCCTGTTATGATCCTGTCGATATGACTGTAAACAAGCTTTATCTCGTCCTCAAAGAAGACCTTTTCGATCAAGAATTCCTCTCGAAGACGCTTTGTGTCATAATACTTTACATCCCTAGGGGATGCAGCTGTTCTGAGTTCCATTTATTAACCTCTTTCTTTCATATGATGATTGCCCCATAAGGGCAGTGGATCTATAAGATCACACCGTCTTTAAAGATCGATATCTCCCTGCAGCCGTGTTCTTCGGCCTTGGTGAGTTTACCGCTTGCGACCTCCAAAACAAAGTCAAGCAGTCTGTCCCCTGCACTGTCAAGGTCCTCGCCTTCCGCAACTGTTCCGGCATTAAAATCTATCCAGGTGGGCTTCTTTTCATAAAGAGCCGTGTTTGTTGATATCTTTAATGTGGGTGCCGGTGCGCCGAAAGGTGTTCCCCTGCCTGTGGTAAACAGTATGATGTGTGCGCCTGCGGCTGTAAGGTCCGTAGCGCTCACCAGATCGTTTCCCGGACCCGAAAGAACGTTTAATCCCTTCTTTGTGACGGGTCTTGCATAGTCAAGCACATCAACTATCTGTGCGCTTCCGCCCTTTTGAACGCATCCGCATGACTTGTCCTCAAGTGTGGTTATACCGCCTTCCTTGTTTCCCGGACTGGGGTTTTCGTATACGACCTGGCCGTGGCTTACAAAATAATCCTTGAAATCGTTGACCATCTTGACCGCTTTGGCAAATACCTCTTCGTCCTTGCAGCGTGAAAACAGAATATTTTCAGCGCCGAACATTTCGGGAACTTCTGTTAAAACCGTGCTTCCGCCAAGAGCTATGAGTCTGTCGGAAAATCTTCCTACTGCAGGGTTTGCGGTTATGCCGGAAAGGCCGTCGCTTCCGCCGCATTTCATTCCGATGACAAGCTCAGATGCCGGAATCTCTTCTCTTACAAAGCTACCTGCATATTTGCAAAGCTCTCCGACTATCCTTATACCTTCTCCCACATCATCCGAAACATCCTGGCAGTTTAGGAAACGCACCCTTTCCGGGTCGTATTCGCCAAGCTCTGCAAGGAAAAGATCCCTTGTCAGATTTTCACAGCCAAGTGAAAGGACCAGTACTCCGCCGGCATTCGGATGTCTTACAAGCGCGGCAAGAAGTCTCTTCGTCTGCTCGAGGTCTCCTCCGAGCTGCGAGCAGCCAAAAGGATGTGCAAAGGTATAAATACCTTCCACGCTTCCTTTTTCAAGTTTCCCCGAACCTTCCACTATCTGAGCAGCAATTGAATTTACACAGCCGACTGTTGGGATGACCCATATCTCGTTTCTTACAGCACATCTGCCGTCTTTTCTTCTGTATCCCCTAAATGTTTTGGGAGATACTTTTGGCAATGAATATGTCTTATGGTCATATACATATTCGCCGCCTTCTTTTAAAAGTGTTTTGGCATTATGCGTGTGGACCCAGCTTCCCTTTTTGATATCTGCCGTGGCCCCTGCGATGGGATTACCGTATTTTATTATCTGATCGCCTGCAGATATGTCTTTAAGCGCGATCTTGTGACCTCTTTTAACTGCCTCGGCGGCAATGACGTTTTCCAGTCCTGTTTCTTCGCCTGCGGCGATGTCTGTAAGGGCTACGGCCACATTATCCGATGGATGAATCCTGATAGTTTTCATTTATTGTCTATCCTTTTATTAAAGTACGGAAGCATATGCAACTTCTGCTCCCTTTTCTTTGATGAGCTTGTAATCTGCAAGCACAGTATCATAAAGTGAAGGGATCTCGCAAAGATCTTTGTCCCACATCTTTGTATTTGAAAGGACATCCTTTACAAGTTCTTCGCCTGTTGCATCCTTTCTTTCAAAGTAGAAATCAAGTACCCATGCATCATCCTGTACTTTATATTCGTTGCCTGCGGGCCTTACGCATACAAGGCCGTCATCTTCGCGTCTTACTATATTTCCGCCGTAGAATGCGATGTAAGCGGCAAGGCTCATGCAAAGCGCCTTCGGAAGCTTTCCGAACTTTTCGATGTATTCGGTAAAGCTCGGCATATTTCTTGCCTTCCACTTTGATGTGGAATTAAGAGAGATGCTCATCAAGAGATGATCTACGAAAGGATTGTTGAAACGGTCGGTAACTGCTGCCGCGAAAGCTTCGCAGTCCTTTTTGTCAAGCGGAAGCACGGGGATGATCTCGTCAAAGAGCATCTTGTCCATGAAACCGTGGATCGTCTCATTGTGCATGCAGTCTCTTACAATGTCAAAACCCGCAAGATATGCGCCAAGAACAAAACCTGTATGAGCGCCGTTAAGTATGCGAACCTTTCTCTTTTTGTAAGGAGCAACCTCGGGTACGACATGAACGTTTACTCCGGCCTTCTTAAAGGGAAGCTTATCCGCAAGCCATTCAGGGCCCTCTATATACCATACGCCGAATACCTCGCCCACATCAAGAAGCGGATCTTCATAGCCGTGTTCTTTTTCAAGCTCGGCTACTTCTTTAGGATCGCGTATTCTTCCGGGAACTATACGGTCAACAAGAGTTGAGCAGAAAAGATTGTCCTTTTCAAGCCAGCTGATGAAATCCTGACCCATGCCCCATTCAGCGGCATGTCTTTTTACGATCTTTTCAAGCTCTTTGCCGTTGTTGTCTATAAGCTCGCAGGAAAGTATCGCAACACCCTTTTTGCCGGCTTTGAATCTTTCATAAAGAAGGACGGTAAGCTTTGCGGGGAATGAATCCGGAGGTGTTTGAGTGCAACTTGATGCCTCATCGTATACTATTCCGGCTTCTGTTGTATTGCTTGCAATAAATTCAAGGTCATCGCTTTTTGCTATCTCGATTACCGCGTTCCAGTCGGCATAAGGGTTATAGCATTTATCCACAACACTTATTACGCGCTTCCTGTTGACCTTCTGTCCGTTTTCGGAACCGCGAAGGTAAAGAGTATAAAGGCCTTCCTGCTCGTTTATAAGATCGGTAAGACCCTGTGCAATGGGCTGAACCAAAGCAACCTTGCCGTTCCATCCGGCCTTTTCGTTTGATATATCAAAGAAATAATCAACGAATGCACGAAGGAAATTGCCTTCTCCAAACTGGAGCACCTTTACAGGTGCATCCTTTAAAATGTAACCGTCATATCCGGTCTGTGCCAGAACCTCATAGTTCAGCTTAGACATGATCTGCCTCCTAAATAGTTTTTATTCAATGCCGAAATAACGCTTGGCATTTCCGTAGCTTATACCGTAAACGATCTTCCTTAATGATATCTCGTTTGCGGGATATTCCCCCTTTTCGACCCAGTCGCCGATAAGATTGCATGCGATCCTTCTGAAGTAATCATGCCTTGCATATGAAAGGAATGATCTGGAGTCTGTGAGCATTCCGACGAAATTGCCGAGCAGTCCGAGATTTCCGAGAGCCTTCATCTGCTCTTCCATTCCGTCCCTTGTATCAAGGAACCACCATGCAGCTCCAAGCTGCATCTTTCCGGGTACCTCGTCAGACTGGAAAGCTCCAAGACAAGTTGTTATCTGGTTGAAATCATTGTGGTCGAGCGAGAAAACAATGGTCTTGGGAAGCTCACCCGTCTTGTCAAGCTCTGAGAAAAGCATGGCAAGCTGATCCCCGCAGGAGCTCTTCGCTATCATGTCAAAGCCTGTGTCAGGACCTTCCTTTGCAAACATTCTTTCATTCACATTACGCGTGCATGAATAATGAAGCTCCATGACGATGTTTTCTTTATGGTATTTTCTTGCAAGCGAAAGAAGGACCTTTGTCTGATAAACTTCCGCTTCTTCAAGGCTTACGCTCTCGCCGTTCATAGCTTTTCTGAAAGCTTCATCCGCCGTATCATCACTGCCTTTTCTGAAGCAAATATAATCAATACCGTGATCGGATGCCTTGCAGCCGTGTGCCTTAAAGAAATCTATGCGTTCATTAAGTGCGTCACATACTTCCTGCGCCGAGGAAAGCGTCTCTTTGCCGAATGATGCCGCAAGCTTTCTGATATAATCCGCAAAGCCTGCCTTTGTGATGTTTATTGCCTTGTCGGGCCTGTAGGAAGGACATACGACAAAGCCGAGGTCCTCTTTTGCAAGCTTTTCGTGCCACTCGAGAGAATCGATGGGGTCATCGGTCGTTCCGACATATTTTACGCCGGATCTTCTGATTATTCCGCGAACGGTGAGATTTGGATCGTTCTGGAGAAGGTATGATGTCCTTTCCCAGATAGACTGTGCATTTGCCTCTGTAAGGGGCTCTTCGATATCAAAATACTTTTTAAGCTCCATGTTCGACCAGTGATACATGGGGTTTCCGACAGCCATCTCAAGTGCTGCCGCAAATGCCTTGAATTTTTCGAAGGGCTCTGCAGAGCCCGTGACAGTCTCTTCGGGAACACCGTTCGATCTCATAAGTCTCCATTTGTAATGGTCGCCGAAATATGAGCCGTCTGCGTTTCTTCCGCCAAGCCAGATCTGTGCTATATTGTCATATTTTCTGTCTTCATATATCTCTTGTGGAGAGATATGACAGTGATAATCGATGATCGGAAGATCTTCGGCATAATCATGATAAAGATGCTTTGCAGTCTCATTGTAAAGCATCAAATCATCATCCATGAAGTTTCTCATAGCATTATCCTCTGTACTCCTTAACTATATCG
>CADAQV010000054.1 GCA_902790095.1 uncultured Lachnospiraceae bacterium
TCTTCGATCTTCTCGGCGGCTTCTGGCGTCACTTCGTAATATTCGGAGTGCATATGATGATCCTCTATTCTGTCGACCTTCACCGGCCTGAAAGTGCCAAGACCCACATGCAGAGTGACCGTTGCTATCTCAACTCCCATGGCTTTTATCTCTTCAAGGAGCTCTTTTGTAAAATGAAGCCCGGCCGTAGGCGCCGCGGCGCTTCCCTCATATTTTGCATAAACGGTCTGATACCTGTTCTTGTCTTTTAATTCATGGGTGATGTATGGCGGAAGGGGCATCTGACCAAGCTCATCGAGGATCTCTTCGAAGATTCCGTCATATTCGAAAGCTATCTTTCGGTTACCCTCTTCAAGCATACCTGTGATTGTGCCCTTAAGCTTTCCGTCTCCGAATTCCACCCTTGAACCCGGCCTAAGTTTTTTTCCGGGCCTTACAAGGCATTCCCATTCGTCCCCTGTAAGCCTTTTTAAAAGAAGCACCTCGATGGCCGCTCCTGTCTCCTCTTTTCTTCCGTAAAGCCTTGCGGGAATGACTTTTGTATCATTTATGACAAGGCAGTCACCGGGTCTTAAATATTCTTTTATGTCCTTGAAATGATGATGCGAAAACTCGCCTGTATTTTTATTCAGCACAAGAAGCCTTGAAGAACTTCTGTCCTCCAAAGGGTCCTGCGCTATAAGTTCTTTTGGCAGATCATAATCATAATCACTTACCAGCATGTATTTCCCTCCTGATCCGAAGCATTCTCCTTGTAAAATACTTACCCGGTCCGGTCTTTGTACGATATATCCTGTAAAGAATTCTTTCCTCGATATGTTCGGCTCTTTTACAATCTTCTATCGTTATCTTGCCTTTTCCGAATTCAGCCAGCAAAAGAGCATCCTTAAAGGCCGTCAGTTCTTCTGTCTTTATATAATAATACTTTGACTGTTCTTCCATGTCGCTTTCGGCCGTTACAGGACAATAAAACCTTGTAAGCTTGTATATCCTCTTATATGTAAGGAGCAACCTTTTCTTGTAGTTATCCGACATGGATGACTTTACTCTTGAATAGTACATCTTGTCAAATAATACTTTAAACAGCTGCCACAGCAGACGGAATACTATTCCCGCTGCCAGCAGGATCAAAAATCCTATCTCGATCTTTGACAGCTTTATTTTAAAACCGGTTTTTCCGGGAGCTGCCGTTTCGCCGGCCGATGTCCCTTTCTCCGTCTCTTTTGTTCCCGAAGGCTTTGTCTCCTTTTTTCCTCCCTCCCCTGTCTCTTTTGGAGTTTTGGAAGCTTTTTCTACAGGTTCGGACTCGGACCCGGGCTCTGTCTCAGACTCCGGTTCGTTTCCCACAAATCCGGATGGCATAAGAGTGGCATTTGTGACCTCAACGGGTATCCAGCCGTATCCTGAAATGAAGACCTCCGCCCAGGCATGAGCATTGCTGTCCTTTAAAGCAATGGGAACTCCTGCTTTTGCATTGGGCACAAGATAGCCTTCCACATACCTTGCAGGAAGGCCGAGGCACCTAAGCATCATTACCGCAGCCGAGGCATAGTACATGCAGTATCCTCTTTTGCTTTCAAAAAGGAAATACTCTATAAAATCTTCTCCCTCCGGCACCTCGGCGGGATTCACATCATATGTAAAGCCCTTTCTCAGTTCACTCTTGACATATTTTACTATCTCTTCGGGATTCGATAGATCTATGCCGGGATTCCCATATTTTTCCCTGATTTTTGACAGAAATTCCGGAACCTGAAGGTAGTATACATATGCAAAATCCGTCATCTCCTTGGCTGCGGTCCGGTAAGGCGACATGTTCAAAGAAACTTTGTGCTCTCTGACGAATTCCCAGAAATCATTTTGCGAAAACTTTGAATATCCGCCCTCCGTATCATAAAAGGTAAATACGCTCTCATTTGACTTGTTATCATTTTTTTTGAGATAATATCCGTCCTGTACCTTGCCGTCATTTTGATCTACAAGGGAACAATATGGCATGCAGACATAGCCGACGTCCGTAAGATCGGCAGAATAAGCGGTTATATGCGCATTTATTTTTTTGAAGAGCGGTTTTTCCGAGCCGTTTATAGTTATATTATCTTTGGAATAGATACTTCCTATGATATTGAACTCCATGCTCATCACGGCATACGGATCGTTTGAAAAAGCAAAGCTCTGTTTTATAGGTTTATATGTATTTTTCCATCCGTTTCCGTCATAGGTATCTGCAACGAATGCCTTTAAATAAGTATTATGATCAATGTCTTTGTCAAATTCGACTGTCAGGCAGATATCTCCTTTGGGGACAAAACTGCTTCCACCCCTGCCGGTATTTCCGCCGCTGATACCGCCCGATGACTTTTGGGGATCCTCTTTTTTCGGAAGATCTTTGTCTGTTTCATATGTCTTTTCTAGCGAATAATCATCATATATCATGTTTTGGATCGGTATGAGCATCTTACCGACACTGCCGAAAATAAGCGAATATGAAGCAAATGAAAACATTGCCGCAAGAGAGAAAAATATCATTTTCCCAAGACGATGGAATGCTTTGTCGTTATTTTTGTCTTTTTTCGTGCAATATGGCCCGGTGCAGATCGCAGCGCCGCCGGCAGATACCGCAAACAGAAACAGCGGGGTAATATCCGGCATATAGCCGCTGCTGAAAAAAACTGAAAAGTAGATCACCACAGCAACGGCGATGCAAATATGTCTTCCTCTCCTGCTCCACGCCACGGCTGAAAGGATGCACCACGGCAGAACGCTGATCATAAGCATCCCGTCGATCATATGGGGCGACAGCTTCAGCAGTCTGTCCGGAATATCGATGCTTCTTCCGCCCACATACCAGGCTATCCATTTTCCTATGTAGATGAGGCACCCGTCAAACGCTGTTCCGATCTTTTCGTGGTTATAATAAAGATATACAAGAAAAAAGCCCCACATTATTATAAGGCCCGGCCATTTTATTTTAGGCCCGGCCCCAAAAAGCAAAGAAAACACGGCCGCAAAGGGTGCAAGAATAAGAAAACAGCGCATTACATCGGCAGCCGTAAAATAGGCTGCCGACATCATTAAAAGAACCGCGTATATTCCGGTGCATAAAAAGACCAATGAAAAGAGCCGTTCGGCAGCCATCGCAGCAAGTATTCTGTTTTTCGAATTATTATTTACTTCGCTGCCTTCGACGGCAACAAACAATTGATCGTTCTTTTTCATTTGATCTCTATGCAAAAATTCTTAAGTTCATCCTTAAGCTCGTTTTTATCAAAATATGATACGTTTTCCGAATCACGCTTTTTGCTTCCGGTCACACAGAATACCCTAAGCTTATCGTTCATCTTTGTTTTTTCGATCTCACCTGCTTCTTTTTCTTCAGCGGTGATATATATGGCCATACTGTACGGATCAAAGAGACGCATAGTCTCCATTTCCGAAAGATCGTATGTGTCCATGGGCTTAGAGCACAACAGTTTTGTCATGGCTTCGCTTAATGTTTCATCATCCTTTACGTGAAGGATCTCATAGCTGCCCGCCGTACCCCCCGGGATCATCACAGAAAACCTGATCTTTTCGGAGTTTAATGCGAGACTGACGGAATAAAAAAGCGACATGCAGGAATTTATTTTTTCCGCCGCCCCCTTGGCCAGACCGAGTATCAAACAGACCGGTTCGGGTATGGGCGCCGACATTTCCTTGACCATTATTTTCTTTTCACGTGCAGAAAGCTTCCAGTCAACTCTTGACAGCTTATCCCCGTTTCTGAATTCCCTCCTGTCAAAGACCTCCGAAGGATCGTCTCCCGGCCTGTCCGTATAGAATTCGCTGTCATCATTTCCAAGCGAAAAATCGATGCCTTTTTCATTATTAACAAGAAGCGAAAAGCTTTCCGGATATATAAGAAGGGACCGTTCTTTCTCGCGGATCTTTTTTTTGATCCCTATAAGTCCTGTTGCCTCAAAAAACACTGCCGAAACGGGCCTTAGCTGCAGGAGACCGGCGTTTAACATCACTACCGGAAAAACTATGGTCTTACTTCCCGCAGACATGGAAAAAGGAATATCGATAATTGCCTTGCCGTCTTTCAGTCTTGTATTGCATACCTCGAATTTCATCACTCCCTTTACGGGGAAAGGGAACATCCCCCCCGAAAAGAAGACCTCTATTTTTTCATTTTCCGTATTTCCCAAATTTATGCGTGCGGGAGTCTGCCAGCCGTTAAACCTTATAAGCAAAGCATTTATTACGGCAAACAGATGCACGATGAACAGGAATACAAGTTCGGCAGCAAAAAGCCTCATAGGAGCTTCTTCTCTGTAGATAAGGCTGAGGACGAGCGTAGCAATAAGAATAACGAACAGAAATATAAATCTCTTCATTATTTACTCCTCCCACCTTATTTCCTTGAGACTCTGGGAGGCTCCACTCTTTTAAGTATATTGTCCAGTATCTCTTCCTTTGACAACTCATTGCCCTTTGCCGCAGTATTCAGGTTTATCCTGTGAATGAGCACTTCTTTGAATACTTTTTGTACATCCGAGGGCACACAGTATTTTCTTCCTTCAAGAAATGCGTGCGCGGCAGCCATCTTTGCAAGCGCTATCCCGGCTCTCGGGCTTCCGCCCTGTTTTATATATTCGTCATTTCTCGTTGCTGTCACAAGCGATACAATATATTCGTATATTTTGTCATGTATATAGATATTCTCGACCTCGATCATCATCTGCATGAGTGTTTCGGCGTCAAGAACGGTGTTTGGCTCTTCAGCCTCCGAACGTTTTTGCTTTATTATATCGATCTCGTCGGAAAAAGCCGGATAGCCCATGGAAAGCCTTATCATAAATCTGTCCATTTCCGAATCCGGGAGGAGCTGTGTGCCGGCGGCGCCGCTGGGGTTTTGGGTCGCAATTACCATAAAAGGTCTTGGAAGCTCGTACGCAACGCCTTCCATTGTGATCTTTCTCTCTTCCATAACCTCAAGGAGCGCGGACTGCGACTTAGGCGATGTTCTGTTGATCTCATCCGCAAGAAAGATATTGCAGAATATGACACCGGGTTTAAATACCATCGCCCCAGAAGCCTCGTCATACATATTGAAACCCGTGATATCCGAAGGCAGTACATCCGGTGTGAACTGCATTCTTTTTGCCTCGAGATTCATTATTTTTGCAAGTGTCATTGCAAGAGTGGTCTTACCAAGCCCCGGTATATCCTCTATAAGGATATGTCCTCCCGCAAGTATCGCGCAAAGTACCTTTTTTGTCACATCCTCCTTGCCGATGACAAATTTGCCAACTTCCTTTAAGATCTCTTCTCCGAGTTGTTTTCCGTCCATTTCTCTCTCCCCTTATGTCAGCTTGTAATACCTAAAAAGAATGAAAGCTTTCCGTCCTTTTTCTTGGCTGCATTAAGTTCTTCATCTATAAGCTCCACAAGCTGCTTTACATTATTCTGATTCTCAGTAGCCTTTAAAAAGCTGAACTGCGACGCGGAAAGTTCACCGCGGAATATTCTGTATCTTCCGCCTTCCCTGCAGACATAAAATCTTGACAGGGCGGGCGCCGGAGTGTCTATCCCGAAAAACTTTATATCATATGCGGCATATACGATAAACGTGAATTGTTCTATGCCTTTTATGATATATACTTCTGTGTTCTGATAGCTTTCGACGATATCTTTTGAGTCCGGTATATCATCATCCGTAAGATCTCCTTCGGGAGAATACATAAGCTCCTTAAGGCCTTCAACGTTCTTATCGTTTAGATATCCGTAATAGTTTTTTATCAGCTTTTCGACATCAGGATAATCGCTTCCGTATAGGAAGCCGGGAACATATCTGCTGTTTTCCGATTCGGATGTTTCATCCGTTTCGTCATCTACGGTGGTATCTGCCGTGCTTTCATCGCCCGTTGATCTAACTGCAGAAGTCTCTTTACTTTCATAGTACGGATCTTCTGCAGAGTCTGTTTCGGAATCTGTTTCGGAAGATGAACTAGGTGCATTGCTCTCATCCGTGCTTTTTTCCACTATCGTGACGTTTTTATCCTCTTCATTTCCTGACTTGTTATGCATAAGTATGACCGTCAGCACTATGAAGCCGATAATAAGAAAAGCTATCGTTCCAAGTATGATGCCGGAAACGACCGGACTCATACCCCCGCCGCCGCCATCACCATCATCTGCAGACTCTTCGTCATAATACTTTTCGGATGTGCTTTCCGCATCCTCTGTATCATCGTTATTTAATTCTTCATCTATATCATCATCAAAAAACATTCGTTAACGTCTCCTTAAAAAGCCTGACATAATCTTTTATATTTTAGCAAAAAAAGGCCAAAAATACAATATGATAAAACTATTTGTTTCTTTTTCTTATAACAGACAAAACCTAACTTGACCTTTTTTCCAAAAAGATGTATATTAGCAACATGCACCTGTAGCTCAGTGGATAGAGCGCTGGCCTCCGGAGCCAGGTGCGGTGGTTCGATTCCACTCAGGTGCACTAGTAAGGGGGTTCTTCCCGTTCCCCTTGCTGCTCTATTTTTCAAAGCCGTTTCGGCACAAGACCCAGAGAAAGGACAATATGAACATAACACAGTTCAGACAGGAACTCTTAGCTCTTTTGCAGGAAAAATACGGCGAAGATAAGCCGTTTGTGCTTAAGCCTGTCCAAAAGAACAACGGAAGCAGTTACACCGGCATCATATGCACCTCTTCAAAAGGAGCGTCCCCAGCAATAAATACCGATGCCTATTTTTCGGCATACAGCCGCGGCATGACGATGGACCGGATAATGGACCACATAGCCGAAAGCCTTGACTTAAATATACTTGATGAGGATATCGTAAAAAAGGCCGACGATTTCAATGTATATAAGGACAAGCTCTGCATAAAGCTTGTAAACAGGGAAATGAATAAGGAATTTTTGAAAGAGCACCCTTACCGGCCTTTTTGGGACCTTGCAAAGATCGTTATATATTACGATCACAACTCAGAACAGAACATGTCAAAAACCATAGTCATAAGCAGCCGTCTGATGAAGATCTGGGGGATCACAAAAAGGCAGCTTTTTGACACGGCAGAAAAAAACTCGGTAAAGAATATGCCTGTAGTCTTTTCCCCTCTTTCAGAGTTCATACCCATACCGCTGCCGGAAGATGCGCCGCTGTACTGTCTCACAAACAGATCAAGAACATATGGGGCAGCATGCATTACATATCCCGGTGAGGCAGAAAGGATCGCCGATGCTTTGGGTTCGGATTATTTCCTTATTCCTTCAAGCATCCATGAGATCCTGATATTTAAGGGCACCACTAAGGACAGGGATAAGTATGACACGATGATCAAAGAAGTCGCCGAAGACGGGGTGCGCGTAGGGGGTGGAGGGGTTCTCCTTGTCCAGGTAGCCGTTGTCGACGGTGTTGATGAAGAACTGGCTGCCTCCGGAGTGGGGGCGTCCGGTGTTGGCCATGGATACGAATCCGCGCTTGTTGGAGTGGCCGTGTCCGAACTCGTCCTCGATGGTGTATCCGGGTCCGCCCATGCCGGTTCCCTGGGGGTCTCCGCCCTGGATCATGAAATCGCAGATGACCCTGTGGAAGATGGTGCCGTCGTAGAAGCCCTCTTTGGCGAGTTTCACGAAGTTGCCGGTGGTGATGGGCATGTCCTCGTGCATCTTGATGGTGATGTCTCCCATGTTGGTGTGAAGGATGACGTTTGTCATGGACAGTCAATGAGAATCGTCGTATAAAAACGGCGGACCCCGAATCAATGCTTTATATGGGTTCGTCTTAACTGTACCAAAGGCATCTAGAATGCCAGGTGATTCGCAATGCCCAAGATCAAAGTCACCCCCAACATGAAGCTCGCAACCGTCATGGCGATTGCGGTTGCCGCCGTACTGATCATTTCCTGGTTGGTCGGCCCCGCTTCCCAGTGAATAACCCTTTTGTTTGTTATTCGCAGTGCTAGCGTGAGCGCTGGACTTTTGTAAATTATGAAAGAAGGGAAGGTGTTTCGCCAC
>CADAQV010000055.1 GCA_902790095.1 uncultured Lachnospiraceae bacterium
AGGGATTACATAAGAGTAGAATACGGGGACAATTCAAGTCTCTATGTCCCCGCGATGCAGTTTGAATATATACAGAAATATGCATCTTCCGATAAAGAAAACGTAAAGCTTTCAAAGCTCTACGGGAACGAATGGAAGAATACCAAAAACAGGGTCCTTAAGGCTGTGGGAGAGATCGCCCAGGAGCTTGTGGATCTCTATGCCGTAAGAAGCGAGAAAAAGGGTCATGCCTTTGCAAAGGATACCCTGTGGCAGAAGGAATTTGAAGAAAGCTTTCCTTTCGATGAGACCGAGGATCAGCTTCAGGCCATAAACGAAGTTAAGCGTGATATGGAAAGTGACCGCATAATGGACAGGCTGATATGCGGTGATGTGGGCTTTGGAAAGACCGAGATCGCCCTGCGCGCAGCCTTTAAGGCCGTTCAGGACGGAAAGCAGGTCGTATTCCTTGTGCCGACCACGATACTTTGCCAGCAGCATTACAACACCTTTGCGTCAAGGCTTGCGGATTACCCCGTAAGAGTGGATATGCTGAGCCGCTTCTGCACTCCTTCGCAGGTGAATAGTACACTTAAAGATGCCGCTGCGGGCAAGGTAGACATACTCATAGGCACACACCGCGTTCTTTCAAAGGACGTAGTGCTGAAAAACCTTGGTCTTCTTATCATAGATGAGGAACAGCGTTTCGGCGTTACGCATAAAGAGAGAATAAAGCAGCTTAAAAAGGATGTGGATGTGCTGACCCTTACGGCAACGCCCATCCCAAGGACCCTTCATATGTCACTTATCGGGGTGAGGGACCTTTCCACCCTGACACAGCCGCCCCAGGAGAGAGTGCCCATCCAGACCTATGTTTCAGAATACACGGACGAGCTGGTAAGAGAGGCAATAAAAAGGGAAACATCCCGCGGCGGACAGGTCTACTATGTTTATAACCGCGTTATAAATATCGCCGCGGAAACCGAGGCCTTAAGAGAGCTTCTTCCGGGCATAAATATCGAGTTTGCCCACGGACAGATGAGTGAAAGACAGCTTGAAAAGATAATGATGTCCTTTATTGCGGGCGAGATAGATGTGCTTGTTTCCACGACCATCATAGAGACGGGCCTTGACATACCCAATGTAAACACCATAATAATCCGGAATGCCGAAAGATTCGGGCTTTCACAGCTTTACCAGCTTAGAGGAAGAGTCGGAAGGTCGAGCCGCACAGCCTATGCATTCATACTCTATAACAGGCAGGACAGCCTTTCGGACATCGCAAAGCAGAGACTCGAGGCCATAAGACAGTTCACCGAGCTTGGAAGCGGCATAAAGATAGCCAAAGAGGATCTTGAGATAAGGGGCGCAGGAAACCTTCTCGGTACAAAGCAGCACGGACATCTTGAGGCTGTGGGCTACGACCTTTACTGCAAGATGTTAAACGAGGCCGTGCTTAGGCTTAAGGGTGAAATAGAAGAGACCGAAGAGAGACCTGTAAAGATAAACATTGCACTTGACGCATTTCTACCCAAAGAATACATTGCGGGCGAAGGCCTTATGCTTGACTGCTATAAAAGGATCATGGCTATTGCGGGCGAGGATGACTACCGCGATATGCAGGATGAACTTACGGACAGATTCGGGGATATGCCCCCCGAGGCCGAAAACCTTTTGTTTGTGGCATGGATGAAGGCCTGGGCAAGGGACTGCGGCATAGAAGAGGTTACGGTTAAGGATAACGAGATAAGGCTTACATTTTCCGAAAGGGCGCCCATAGATCCATCCGGGATCCAGACGCTTCTTGACAGACACAAAGGATGCCTTTCCATAGTCACGAAACCGGCCGTTACCTTTGTATACACTGCACGGCGAAGTACCCCAGGTAAGCGCCTGGATATGAACGAAATGCTGAAAACTCTCCTTAAAGAGATAAAAATGTTGCTAGTTAGGGAAAAAAGTGGTATAGTGTCTTAGATTATGGGAAGCTATATTCTTTTAACAGAAAGGGAAATAAATCATGAGATCAAACAAAAAGATGCTTGCGGCATCAATGTCTGCACTGCTTGCTGCAGGTGCTCTTACCGGGTGCTATACAAAAGTAAAACCCGAAGATTATGCAAATACCGTCGTTGCGACATACGGCGATGAAAAGGTAATGCTCGACGAGGCAAATTACTATGTGAAGATGTATCAGGCAACAAACGACGCATACTTCACATATTACAGCTATTTTTACGGCTACAAAACCATCAAGGATATGTATGATTCGGTGGCTGACGAAAAGACCGGAAAGACAATGTGGGACAACATGAAGCAAAATGCCATGGCGACCCTTTATCAGACATATGTGCTTGCAAGCCATGCAAGTGAGTACGGCGTATCCTTGAGCGATGAGGACAATAAGAAGATCGATGAAAACGTAAAGGATTTCTTCGAGGAAGGCGACAATGGTATTAGAGAGGCCATTAATATTTCCGAAGATCACCTCCGTGAGGTACTAAAGAGAAATGCGCTTGCCGTACGTGTACATGAATATCTTGTCAAAGACATAGATACCACGGTCAATGAAGAGGACTACCGTCACACGCTTGTTTCATACATCAAGGTGACTGAGGCTGAAAAGAAGACAGAGGAAGAGACGACCGCCGAGGGCGAGACAAGTACAGAGGAAGAGACTACCGCTGCCGCAGAAGAAGAGAAGACAGTAGATCTTAAGGCTGCAGCCGAAAAGATAAAGACCGAATGGGAAGAAGAGCTTAAAGAGCATGATAAGTATTCGGACGCTGCTAACCATGTAGTGGAAAGCTACAAGGAAAGCACAGAAGTGGTAACTGCCTTTACAGACAACACCAATTACGCAAAACCCACTGCATCAGATGACGGAACGGTTGCAGAGTCACTTCAGAAGTACTGCTGGAACGAGCTTAAGACAGGCGATTTCGGAATATATGAAGATTCTTCCGCAAAAGCGACCTACGTTGTTTACTGCGTAAATGACAACGAGGAAAGCGGCAAGAAGACCGACATCGACAAAGAGCTTGATTCAAGACGCACAAAGATGTTTGAGGAAAAGTATCCCGAGATAGTTAAAAACAGCCCTTCATGGAACGTAAAGGAGAGGATCTATTCGCAGATCAAGTATACCGAGATCGAATACGAGACCGAAGAGCCCACCACAACGGCCGAGGCTACAACAGCCGGAACAGAGTCTGCTTCCGAAACAGAGACAGAGTCTAAAGCAGAAACAGAGACAGATACCGAAGCTGAGACTGCCGAAGAAGTGACGGATCCGGCTGCTGAAACAGTAGAAGAAACAATAGAAGAGACAGCCGAAGAGGCTCCTGTATCAGAAGCGCCCGTAAACGAAGAACCTGCTCCCGCGGTATAAGCTGCGGAGGGTCAAGATATTGCCTTTCATGCAGACGAGAAATGCATGGGGCGGAAAGTGAGATAAAAAAATGTATCGTAAAGTATCGACAGATCTGAATTTCGTTGAAAGAGAAAACGCGGTGGAAAAATTCTGGCGCGACGAAAAGATCTTTGAAAAGAGCATGCAGGAGAGGGCTGACGGTCCGCAGTATATGTTCTATGACGGCCCGCCCACGGCAAACGGAAAGCCGCACATCGGCCACGTGCTGACAAGGACCATCAAGGACATGATCCCCAGATACCGCACCATGAAGGGCTATGAAGTGCCCAGAAAGGCCGGCTGGGATACGCACGGACTGCCCGTAGAGCTTGAGGTGGAAAAAGAACTCGGGCTTGACGGAAAAGAGCAGATCGAACAGTACGGTCTCGAACCCTTCATCAAAAAATGCAAGGAAAATGTCTGGAAATACAAGGGCATGTGGGAGGAATTCTCCTACAAGGTCGGCTTCTGGGCCGACATGGATGACCCCTATGTCACCTACTACGATTCCTTCATCGAATCCGAATGGTGGGCTTTAAAGCAGATATGGGATAAGAAGCTTTTGTATAAAGGCTTTAAGATCGTTCCCTACTGCCCAAGATGCGGAACTCCCCTTTCAAGCCACGAGGTAGCTCAGGGCTATAAGGATATCAAGGAACGCTCCGCAATAGCAAGGTTTAAGGTAAAGGATGAGGATGCTTACATACTTGCATGGACGACAACACCCTGGACACTTCCCTCAAACGTAGCTCTCTGCGTAAACCCTGTTGAAAGCTATGTAAAGGTAAAGACCGCCGACGGATACACATATTATCTGGCAGAAGCGCTTTGCGAAAAGGTGCTTGACAAGGAACCCACTGCGCCCTATGAGATCGTTGAAAGATTCGCGGGCAAAGATCTTGAATATAAGGAATACGAGCCCTTGTTTGAGTGCACCGGCGTTAAGGCAAAGGCACTCGGCAAAAAAGCATTCTACGTTGTATGCGACGAATACGTAACCATGGAAGACGGTACCGGCGTTGTTCACAACGCACCCGCTTTCGGTGAAGACGACTACAGAGTCTGCACAGGCTATGACCTTCCCTTCGTACAGTTTGTAGACACAAAGGGCAACATGACGGCAGACACACCTTTTGCAGGACTCTTTGTAAAGAAAGCCGATCCGGTGATCCTTAAGGATCTTGATGCGAGAGGACTTTTGTTCGACGCTCCCAAGTTTGAACACAGCTACCCTCACTGCTGGAGATGCGACACACCTCTCATCTACTATGCAAGAGAGTCATGGTTCATCAAGATGACCGCTGTAAGGGATGACCTTATAAAGAACAATGCGACCATCAACTGGATCCCGCAGTCCATAGGCGAAGGCCGCTTTGGCGACTGGCTCAAAAACGTTCAGGACTGGGGCGTTTCAAGAAACAGATACTGGGGAACACCTTTAAATGTCTGGGAATGTGAGTGCGGCCATCAGCTGGCTATCGGCAGCAAGGAAGAGTTAAAGTCCTTAAGCCCCGATTATCCGGCAGAAGGTGTTGAACTTCACAGACCTTATATCGACAAAGTGCATGTTACCTGCCCCAAGTGCGGAAAGCTGATGCAGAGAGTTCCCGAAGTAATCGACTGCTGGTTCGATTCGGGTTCGATGCCTTTCGCGCAGTACCACTATCCTTTTGAGAACAAGGAGCTTTTCGAAAAGCACTTCCCCGCAGATTTCATAAGCGAGGCTGTAGACCAGACCAGAGGCTGGTTCTATTCGCTCCTTGCGATATCAACGCTTATCTTCAACAAAGCACCTTATAAGAACGTTATCGTGCTCGGCCATGTCCAGGACAAGGACGGCCAGAAGATGAGTAAGTCGAAGGGCAATGCGGTTGATCCCATGCAGGCTCTTACGACTCATGGCGCAGATGCGGTAAGATGGTATTTTTATTCCAACTCCGCACCCTGGCTTCCCAACCGTTTCCATGACAAGGCAGTTACAGAAGGTGCAAGAAAGTTCATGGGAACCCTTTGGAACACATATGCATTCTTTGTGCTTTACGCAAATATAGATGAGTTCGACCCCACAAAATATTCACTTGAATACGATAAGCTTTCCGTCATGGACAGATGGCTTCTTTCAAGGCTAAATACGGTAATAAAGACGGTCGATTCAAATCTTGAGAATTACAAGATCACCGAGACAACAAAGGTGCTTCAGGACTTCGTGGATGACCTTTCAAACTGGTATGTAAGACGATGCCGCGAAAGATACTGGGCAAAGGGCATGGAGCAGGATAAGATCAATGCCTACATGACCCTTTACACTGCGCTTGTTGATCTTTGCAAGATCTCGGCTCCCATGATACCCTTCATAACAGAGGATATCTATCAGAACCTTGTAAGGTCTGTTGACAGTTCAGCACCCGAAAGCATCCACCTTTGCATGTTCCCCGCATATGATGAAAAACTCATAGATGCTGAGCTTGAAAAGGACATGGACCTTGTACTTAAGTGCGTAGTCTTAGGACGTGCCGCAAGAAACGGAGCAAACCTAAAGAACAGGCAGCCCCTTTCGCGCATGTTCGTTAAGGCACCCTTCGTCCTTCCGGACTATTTCGCACAGATCATCAAGGAAGAGCTGAATGTAAAAGAGATCGAGTTTACGGATGATGTAAGGGCATTCACCACATACACATTCAAGCCCCAGCTTCGCACGGTCGGCCCCAAATACGGCAAGCAACTTGGCTTTATCAAGCAGAAGCTTTCCGAGATCGACGGCAATGCGGCCATGGACGAGCTTAAGGCAACGGGCCTTTTGAAGCTGTCAGAGGATGTTGCGCTTGCAGAAGAGGATCTTCTTATCGAAATGCATCAGCAGGAAGGCTATGCTTCAGAAAGCAACGGCGATGTTACGGTGGTCCTTGACGGTAATCTGACGGAAGAACTTATCGAAGAGGGCTTTGTGCGTGAGCTCATATCCAAGATACAGACCGGACGAAAGGACGCTGGCTTTGAGGTCACAGACCACATATTCTTAAGTGTTTCCGGAAATGACAGGATAGCAGATATCGTATCGAAAAATGCCGATGAGATCTGCAGGATCTGCCTTGTGGACGGAATAACCGGCGAGGCATATGAAGACAGCAAGGACTGGAACATCAACGGCGAAGACGTAAAGATCGGCGTAAAGAAAGTCTGAGAAATGAATTATAGGAGGTAGACCTATGGCAATCAAATTTGACAAGGATGAATTTAAAAAGAACGTAAAGACCAATGTAAAGAACCTTTACAGAAGAAACCTCGATGAGGCAACGCCTCAGCAGATCTTCCAGGCGGTGGCATATTCCGTTAAGGACTATATCATCGACGAATGGATCGCTACCCAGAAGGTAATGGAAAAGGAAGACCCCAAGACGGTGTACTACCTTTCGATGGAATTCCTTATGGGACGTGCCCTCGGAAACAACATAATAAACCTTTGCGCATGGGATGAGATAAAGGAAGCCCTTGATGAGATGGGACTTGACCTTAATGCAATCGAAGATCAGGAGCCCGATGCGGCCCTTGGAAACGGAGGCCTCGGACGTCTTGCAGCCTGCTTCCTCGATTCGCTTGCAACTCTCGGATATCCGGCATATGGTGCAGGTATCCGTTACAAGTACGGAATGTTCGCACAGAAGATCGAGGACGGATATCAGGTAGAGGTTCCGGACAACTGGTTAAAGCACGGAAATCCTTTCGAGCTTCGCCGTCCCGAATATGCGTGCGAGGTAAGATTCGGCGGTTACACAAGAGTTGAAAGAGACCCCATGACAGGAAGAGATCATTTCTTCCAGGAGGGATATCAGTCGGTACGCGCCATCCCCTATGATCTTCCGATCGTCGGATACGGCAACAACGTTATCAACTCACTCAGAATCTGGGATGCAGAGCCCATAAATGTATTCAGCCTTGACGATTTTGACAAGGGTGATTACCGCAAGGCTGTGGAACAGGAGAACCTTGCAAAGAATCTTGTAGAGGTGCTTTATCCCAACGACAATCATTATGCAGGTAAAGAGCTCCGCTTAAAGCAGCAGTATTTCTTCATTTCCGCTACCATCCAGACACTTGTAAAGAAGTATAAGGATGCACATAACGGCGATATAAGAAAGCTCTACGAAAAAGTCACCATCCAGATGAACGACACACATCCTTCGATGTCCGTTGCCGAACTCATGAGGATACTCATGGACGAAGAACAGCTCACATGGGATGAGGCATGGGATATCACGACAAAGACCTGTGCATACACGAACCATACAATAATGAGCGAAGCTCTTGAAAAGTGGCCCATCGAACTCTTCTCAAGACTTCTTCCGAGAATCTATCAGATCGTGGAAGAGATCAACAGAAGGTTCATCCTTGACATCCAGGCCAAGTATCCCGGAAACAACGAAAAGATCCGCAAGATGGCAATTGTCTATGACGGACAGGTAAAGATGGCTCATCTGGCTATTGTGGGCGGATATTCCGTAAACGGTGTTGCAAGACTTCACACAGAGATCTTAAAGAAGCAGGAGCTTCGTGATTTCTACGAGATGTTCCCTGACAAGTTCAACAACAAGACAAACGGTATCACTCAG
>CADAQV010000056.1 GCA_902790095.1 uncultured Lachnospiraceae bacterium
GATTCTGATCCTTCATAATTAACCGGCCTATAATTAGCCAAATAAAGAACCGGATAATTGCATATTATAAATCTTTTTTGACCCTCAGTCAATATTATACACTTTTTTAGGCATCATCTTCCCGCTTTTTTTACGTGTTTTTTGTCAAAAATGGTATATTTTGCAATTTGTACCCAAATAATACACAAGCCCTGTCCCCCTGTATAAAAAACGCCGCCGGCTTGACCGGCAGCGGTATGAAATAAATATCAGCCTGTGAAGAGAGTACAGCACCAAAAGATATGGCAACCATCCTGCATGGTAACAGTGACGCCAATACCGATCTGGTTGTAAAGGGCCTGGATCATGTTCTGATAATGTGAATTGCTGGCCTTCCAGTTTTCAAACATTTCGTCTGCAAGCTCGTAAAGTTCTTCGGTGGTGCCCGAAAAATCACTGTAACTTGAAACATATGCAAGGTTTTCGCCCATGGCTACATTGGTGGTACCGGTAGTTTTTAAGAGATTGACCGATTCTGCGTACCAGCCGCCGCATTCTGCAAGTATGAAGACACCCCTGTCACCGTTAGGTCTTGTGTGGCTCCAAAGGGTGGTGATCTCCTGGCTTCTTACTATAGAACAGCTGTTAAGGCATGCATTTGAGGAAAGCTTATTTCCTCTTATATTGTGTGCTTTCCGCCGCGGGAATGGGCTTGGGATCCACCTTAACAGGCTGAGGTGCAGCGGTAGTAGGCGGAACAGTCGTGGGCGCAACCGTGGTAGGCGCTACCGTTGTGGGTGCGACTGTGGTAGGCGCTACCGTTGTGGGAGCTACCGTTGTGGGGGCTACCGTTGTCGGAGCTACCGTTGTGGGCTGAGGCTGAGTAGGTTTAGGATCTGTAGGCTTAGGTTCTGTTGGCTTGGGGTCTGTTGGCTTTATAGGATCTGTAGCCTTTGGCTCTGTTTCTCCCGGTTTTGTCTCCTTGCCGTCTATGGAAGTCTTTGAATCAGCTTCATCCGGATCTGTTTTGTCTAAGTCACCGGAAGTGTCTTTATCACCTGATTCACTTTCAGCTGTTTCTGTCTCTTCCCCGCTCTCATCCTCTGCTGTTTCTTCGTCTGTGGAATCAGCAGGTTCTTCCCTGCTTTCATCATCTGTTTCAGAGTCTATGTCTGTTTCATCTTCCTTTGACTCTGCACCCGGCTCGGACTCATCTTCTGTGCCTTCGCTTACCTCGGCAGTCTCGTCCTGTCCGTTTGTGTTTAGGTCTTCGGAAGACGCTTCCGCGACCTGTACATCCGATGTCGGTTCCACAAAAAGCGGAAGGAACATATCTGCTTCGAGTCTTTCAAGCTTTAGCTCGTTTTCGCGCTGGGCATTTTTCGACTTTAAGACAACTATTACCGTTATTGCCGCTACTACTACAATACCAAGTCCGATAAGGACTTTAGGGGATATATGCTTAAATATCTTTTTCATAACTGCTCCTGTTTATAAGGCATGCCGGCAAGGCTTTTGAGCCCGGCCGTCAGTCAAAGATCCACCCGGGAAATACATGTTCCATATCCTCTTAATGATACAGCAGTTATCACATATTTGTCAAACCAAATGTAAAAAAGCAGACAAAAAAATCCCCCGGGAAAAGGAGGTTGCCGGGGGATAGGTATTGCTTATGTTTTTTTCTTTTTCTTTGCTCTTCTGCTGAGGACTACGCTTTGAAGCAGGATGAAGAAGCAAAGCATGCCGCCTGTTGTGATGCTCTGCCACCAGGGCTGGTTAAGGCCGCTTGAAACAACGATCTTCTTGATGGTGGTAAGTGTCATGGTACCGAAGAAGGTTCCGATAACATTTCCGACACCACCGGTAAGAAGCGTGCCGCCGATAATGGATGATGCGATGGCATTCATTTCCATGCCGGCCGCATTGGTTGCATTTCCTGCGCCGGTGTGCATCATGAAGAGGAATCCTGAGATACCGCTTAAAAGGCCGCAGATGAGGTAACTCATGAAGCGTGTGCGCTTTACGTTGATACCGAGCATGAGTGCGCTCTGTTGATTTCCGCCGATAGCATAGAAGCCACGGCCGAGCCTGGTGAATTTAAGCAGTATAAATACGAGGATAACTATTGCGATGGCTACCACAACTCCAAGCTCTATACGCGCGGGAATAAGATTTCCGTTATTTGCCGTGTATCCGAGCCAGTCGATTTCGATCTTTGCGTCGCGAAGATTTGCGAAGCCTTCATGATTGACCTTTTGAGGGTTTACCGAAAGGATGGTGGTCATACCTCTTGCAAAGAACATGCCGGCAAGTGTTACGATGAATGGCTGGATCTCAAGGTAACTGATCAAAAAGACGTGGACTGCGCCGAACGCAAGGCCTATGCCAAGCGCAAGAAGGATGGCTACAAATATGTTTCCTCCACCGTTAAGGTAAAGGACACAGCTCATGACTACGAGCGATGTGACAGCGCCGACGCTGATATCGATCCCGCCGCCGATCATTACTATAGTAAGACCGCAGGCAACCACGATAAGGCTGACATTGTCATTCAGCATATCTATTACCTGCTGGGGATGCATGAAGCCTCCTCCGAGGAAGATCATTGCAAGCAGGTACATGCCGATGAAGATCGCTATGGTGATCGTCATCAGGAGCTGAGCGTCTGTAAATGGTTCTCTGCGAACTGCATTTGTCTTTTTCATGCCATTCACGCTCCTTTCGCTTCTGAAGCAGCCTTCTTGCTTGCTCTGCCTGCCATAAACTTTTCGAACTTTTTCTTTACAACAGGTGAACCGATGACTACCAGGAGAATGATGACTATTGCTTTATATGCTTTAACATCCGTTGATGAAACATTCATCGCGTAAAGGGTGATGGTAAGCGTCTGGATTACATATGCACCGATGATACTTCCCAGGATCTTGAACTTACCGCCGCCTAAGTTGTTTCCGCCGATAGCAACGGCCAGAATGGTATCCATCTCGACATCAAGGAGAAGTGTTTCGTGGTTGATGAGTCCAAGGCGGCCGACGCCTATGCAGCCTGCAACCGAAACGCACACACCCAGAATAATGAATGAGAGCAGCTTTATAAATGTAGGATTGATACCGTTAAGTCTTGCCGCGCTTCCGTTTATACCTACGGACTGCGTAAGCAGCTCTAAGGATGTGAAATGGAACAAAAGCTTAAAGATTATTGCCATTACCACTACAATAATGACGGGCGTCGGAATAGGCACGCCGGGGATAAAGCCTCCGATAGCCTTTACGATACCGCTGTCTACAGTAGGCGTTGCACCGCCGTTTATCCAGTAGGCGATGGATCGGCCGCAGGTATACAAAATCAGCGTTGCAATCATCGGTTGTATGTTAAAGACGGCAACAAGTGTTCCGTTAAATGCGCCGAAGATCATTGCTACGATACAAGCAAGAAGGAATGCAAGGATGACTGTGCCGGCATTTATGGAAGCACCGGATTTAAGTACCTTTACAAAAACCGAACCCGCAATAGCGGCTGCCGCACCAACCGAGATATCCTGTCCGCCGCAGGCAGCTGTTACAAGCGTCATGCCCATTGCAAGGATGGCAAGTTCGCTGGCACCGTTTATAACGGTGATAAGGTTGCCCGCCAAAACGCTGTTTCCGTCAATGTTATGCTTGATCTCGATGCTGAAGAATGATGGATCTCTGATAAGATTGAATATTACAAGGATGGCAATGGCTACCAAAGGTATCGTCAGCTGTCCGAGACCGGCTGTGAAGCCTTTTTTTGCTGCTTTTTTACTCATGACCCGACTCACCTCCTGCTATAGTCTTCATTACCTGTGCCTGATTAAGATCCGCACCTTTAAGTTCTCCGACGATATGTCTGTCCCTCATTACTATGAGGCGGCTGCATGTACGGAGCATCTCTTCCACTTCGGAGGATATAAATGTAACGCTCACTCCTTCCTCCGCGAGCTTGAGCACAAGCTTTTGTATTTCAAGCTTTGTTCCGACATCGATACCTCTTGTGGGTTCATCCAGGATCAGATAATCGGGATGTGTAAGAAGCCATCTTGCCAGAATGACCTTCTGCTGATTTCCGCCGCTGAGCGAGCCTATGGGTGTCTCGCGACTTGCGGTCTTTATGTTGAGCGCCTTTATGTATTCATCGGCAAAAGCTTCCTGTTCGCTCCTGCTGATGGGCTTAAATACACCGTTTAAGACCTGAAGGGCAAGAATGATATTTTCGCGAACGGAAAGATCTGCTATGATACCGTCGCGTTTTCTGTCCTCGGCAAGATAACCTATACCATGCTTCATGGCATCTATAGGCTTTGTGATCTTTACCTGCTGTCCGTTGACCTTTACTTCGCCGCTGTTTACCTTATCGGCCCCGAATATGGCTCTGACGCTTTCACTTCTGCCCGACCCCAAAAGACCGGTAAAGCCGTTTACTTCTCCCTTTCTTATGGAAAAATCAAACGACAGAGCATCCGAGCTCGAAAGACCTTTTGCTTCGTAAAAGACTTCGTTGTTTACCGTCTTTTTCTCGACGCCTTCTCCCATGGAGCTCAATTCGTCGAGTTCCTTTCCTATCATCTTTGCGACAAGCTGGACCTGCGGAAGATCTTCTACGAGATATTCGCCTACAAGTTCTCCGTTACGAAGGACTGTGATGCGATCGCAAACGGCATATACCTGCTCAAGGAAGTGGGTAACGAATATGATACCTACGCCCTTTGATTTAAGATCCCTCATAAGATCAAAGAGCATATTCACTTCCTTGTCGTCAAGTGAAGAAGTGGGCTCGTCAAGTATTAAAACTTTGCATTTCATGTCGACTGCACGGGCTATGGCCACCATCTGCTGAACAGCCAGAGAACAGTCGCCAAGCTGCTGACGGGCTCTTGCCGGAATACCAAGAGAGGTAAGGATCTCATCCGCCTTCTTTTCACGTTCCTTATTTCTTACCCACAGCTTTTCATCTCTTCCGATGAACATATTTTCCGCAACGGTAAGGTTGGGACAGAGCGTGATCTCCTGATATACCGTGCTTATACCGCCCTTTTGCGCGTCCTGCGGTGAACGTATGGTAACATTTTCTCCCTCGACTTTTATCTCACCGCCATCCATCTGATATACGCCGGTGAGTATTTTGATAAGAGTGGACTTTCCGGCTCCGTTTTCTCCCATAAGCGCATGGATCTCTCCCTTTCTAAGGGTAAAATCCACATTGTTTAAAGCGAGAACGCCGGGAAATCTTTTCATTATATGGCGCATCTGCAGCAAGCTTTCTTCCTGCATACCAAATACCTCCCCTAAAAGTTCTAAAAATAGCAGCTGAGCTGCGATAAATACAGCCCAGCTGCGCCGGTCCGGTAATTTTTATTGATCCGGATTATTCACCTAAACCATAAGTGTCGATATCAGCCTGAGTGAGAGTCTTTGCATCAAAGCCCTTCTCTTCGTTGATGATCTTCTTATCGGTAACGGTCTTCTTTCCCTGGATGATGTCGCTGATGATCTGAGCCTGGAAAGGAGAGCACTGTCCATCATAATTCCACTTCTGTGCAAGGAGTTCTCTAAGTGCCCACTTGTTGCAGTCAAAGCCCATAACGATGACCTTTTCGCCAACGCCGTGCTTGATACCTGCTTCGTCAAGAGCTGCTACAGCACCCTTTGCCATACCGTCGTTTTCTGCATAGATTACGTTGAAGTCTTTTCCGCTGTTGATAACGGTCTCAACGATCTTCTTAGCTTCTGCCTCATCCCAAGTAGCTGTCTGCTGAACGACTTTGTTCATCTTTCCTGATTCAAACTGCTTGTCAAGAGCGCCTGTACGTCCGATCTGAGCGTCAGAACCCATAGCACCCTGGATGTGGATAACGTTGTACTCATCAAGTTTCTGGTCAAGGAGCCACTGAACTGCTGTGTCGCCTTCCTTTGCCATATCAGATACAACAGCTGCCTCATAGAGGTCTTCGCTTACGTCGATCATACGGTCAAAGAGATAAACCTTGATTCCGGCTTCCTTAGCCTTCTTTAAAACTTCGTCCCAGCCTGTTGTCTCGGCTGCAGAGATGAGAAGGTATTCAACACCGTCTGTGATGAAGCCCTGAGCTGCCTGAAGCTGCTCGTCGTTCTTAAGGCTGTAGGCTGTCTTAAGCTCGTATCCGTTATCCTTTGAGAATACGGCTTCCATATCCTTTACATTTGCCTCACGATAGCCTGACTCTGAAGGGGGGTTATTTACAACGCCGACCTTGATGAGTTTGTCTGCAGGCTTGGGAGCTTCTGTTGACTTGGTTGCCTCTGTACCCTTGGTTGCCTCTGTCGACTTGTTGTCACTTGAAGATGATGAGCATGCGCTCAGAGCAAATGACAGAACAAGGATCGCTGCAAGAAGCAATACGTTAAACCTTTTTTTCATTTTGTTTTCCTCCTTTTTTTTGCCCTTCCGGGCTGTTATAAAAAGGATACAACAAAATGAAAAAAAGGTAAATCAAGGTTCATTTTGACTTTGTTTAAAATAATTTTATATTTTGTTCACATTTAGGTAAGAGGTTGGATTTCATTTTATTCCGGTTGATTTTGATACTGCATCCTGTATTCGGAGGGTGTCATACCGGTATTTTTTTTGAAAATATAGCTGAAATAATGTGAATCGTTGTAACCCGATTCCTGGGATATCCGGGAATTCTTCATATCCGTGGTTCTCAAAAGTTCCTTTGCTTTATTCAGCCTCAGATAGATCAGATATTCCGTAAAAGTCATGCCGCTTTGCTGGGAAAAAACTGTGGAAAAACGGCTGGTACTCATATTTACCGCCTTTGCAACATCCTGCAGCAAAAGGTTCGGATCCGTGAAATGTTCCGCCATAAAAAGCTTTGCATCGCTTATGACAGAAGGCACGTTTTTATCTCCTGCTCCCTCGCCCATTTCGCGGACGCCGAGAATATATGTCTTTTCGTCCGTTTTTTCCGAAAGAAGGTGTCGGATATGTCTTGCCGATTTAAAGCTTTTAAAAATATCCTCAGGGCAGTCTACTATCTCGCCTATACCTATCCTTATCTCAAAGCAGCCGCTTCTTTCAAGCTCCGTCGCAAGAGAGCTTGAAAAAGCGTAGGCTCTTTCTTCCGTATCCTCTGCGCTGCCGCCTATTATCAATATCCTGGTCCCCGTTCTGCCCCCGGACACAAATGCCGTGCCGCCGCTGCCGCCGACAAGCGCGTCCGCCGCCTCCTGTCCTATCCCCACGGGTGAAAATGCCGCATCTATCACTGCATAAAAAGGCGATACGGCCGGGCTTCCCATGGCGCCGAGCTGACGCAGGACATTTCCGGCATCTTCCACTTCGGCATCATCCGTAAACAATGACCCAAGAAGCTTTTCCTTAAGGAATTTTCCGTCGCCCTCCATGCGCGCCCTTAGGGAAGCGCCGTGCTCTAACATCTGCCTCTCGCTCGTTATCTGCGTGCTTACCTTATCAAGCACAGCTTTAAGATCCGCCGAATTAATGGGTTTTAAAAGATATTCTCTTACTCCAAGCTGTATGCACTGTCTGGCGTATTCGAATTCATCATATCCGCTTAAGATTATAATTCCTATCCACGGCATCTGTACCCTGAGGATGCGGCAAAGATCTATGCCGTCCATAAACGGCATCCTGATGTCGGTTATGACGATATCGGGATTTGTATCGCGAATCATCGGCAGGGCCATCTCTCCGTCCGGCGCCTCCCCAACCAAGGTGTACTGCGTCTCATCCCACGGGAAGGATTCTCTTATGCCCTCCCTTATAACTATCTCATCATCTACTATAAATACTTTCATTATTAACTCCCCTGAGGCTCTTCTGTTTCTATATCTTCCTTGGTCCTGAGAGGCACCTTAAACATAACGGTGGTTCCTCCCGGGCCGCTTTCTATCATCAGTCCGTCCGGCACGTTGTAATAAAGTCTTATTCTGAGGTTTACATTTACAAGGCCAAAGCCACCGCTTTTACCTTCGTTTACGGCAGGTCTTTTCTTTTTCATTCTCGCTTCCAGCGCTTCAAGCTGGTCTTTTGTCATGCCAAGACCGGTGTCCGCGACCGAAAACTTAAGAAAGCCCTCTTCCATGCAGGCGGATACCTTTATCGTACCGCCGCCTCTTTTTATCTTTATACCGTGATAGAGGGCGTTTTCAACAAGGGGCTGCAAAAGAAGCTTCAGAATATAGTAATGCCCTATCTCTTCGGGTATGTCGATCTCGTAATGCATGATGTCGCGATATCTTGTCTGCTGAATGCGAAGATATCCTTCGATATGCTTCTTTTCCTGGCTTATGGGTATCCAGTCGGCACCGGAGGAAAGGCTTATCCTGAAAAAGTCCGAAAGCGCGCTGGTAAGCTGTATGACCTCGTTTTTATCACCTGCCTCCGCCTTCCAGACTATGGCATCGAGTGTGTTATAAAGGAAGTGCGGGTTTATCTGTGCCTGAAGAGTCCTAAGCTCGGCCTTTCTTAAAGTCCTTGCATCCTTTATGCTCTTTTCCATCATCTCCTCAAGCCTGTCGGCCATGGTGTTTACCTGAAGAGTGAGATTTCGAAGCTCCGTTACATCCGTATCCGTAAGTCTTGCGTCAAGTTTTCCCTCCGCGATGCTTGC
>CADAQV010000057.1 GCA_902790095.1 uncultured Lachnospiraceae bacterium
GGCGCCGTTGGCCCTGCCTGCGTTCTGTCGCAGGCCTCGAGTATCTCTTTTACATGTTCGGGGGCGTAGCGGCCCCTGCCGACTTCAAGCAGCGTGCCCACCATGATGCGCACCATGTTCTGCAAAAAACCCGTTCCGTGAAATGTTATGGTCAGGGTGTCTTTTTTTACATTTATCACTATCGAATCCACTATCCTTACAGTGGATTTTTTCATGTGGGAATTGCCGCAAAAGCTCTTGTAGTCATGCTTGCCCGTAAGAAAGCCGCAGGCCTTTTCCATGGCGGATATATCCGGCTTAAAATCAAGCACCGCCATGTATTTGCGGTCAAAGACAGGCTTGGAATCACCTATATAGCATGTATATCGGTAAGTCTTTCCGATGGCCTTGTATCTTGCGTGAAACTGGTCTGAAGCGATGCGCACCTCGCGCACTGCGATATCATCCGGCAGAAAGCGGTTCATATAATCCTTTATTTCCTCGGGCGAAAGGGGTGTGTCCATCTTTACGCTTGCGCACATGGCCCTTGCATGCACGCCTGCGTCCGTGCGTCCTGCGCCGGTCACATCGACGCCCTTATCGCACATTCTCGAAAGGACGGCTTCAAGTTTTCCCTGGATAGTCTCCTTGTCCGGCTGATGCTCCCATCCGAAATATCTTGACCCGTCGTAGCATATGATCATTTTATAGTTTTTTTCACTCATGCCCTGCCTCTTTTCAAGCTTGTTTTTCTGCCTGTTATTTTAAGGTTTTTTTACGAAAACTGTCAAGAAAAAGAAAACATTACTTTAAGGAAAAATAAAGATTCTAAACACTTCATTAAATGTGCGGCGGAATTATTGACACCTTTTTTTTACTTGCTTATACTTAAAAAACGTATGATGCATAATTTGTGCCGCGGGCGGTATGGCGGCATGAAATAGTGAAGCAAAGGACTGATTGGTATGGTGATCGGAATAGACCTCGGAACGACAAACAGTGCAGCAGCTGTTATAGAAGGCGGTAGGGCAGTGATGATACCATCCGCTGCAGGAGGGCGTACTACGCCTTCTGTTGTAGCCTTTGCAAAAAACGGGGAAAGGATAATAGGAGAGCCGGCCAGAAGACAGGCCGCGGCGAATCCGACAAGAACGGTTTTTTCCATAAAAAGACAGATGGGGACCGACATCAGGGTCCGCGTTGACGATAAAAAACTTTCGCCCCAGGAGATCTCGGCAATGATACTTATGCGACTTAAAAAGGATGCTGAAGAATTTACCGGGGAAAAGATCACGGATGCCGTGATAACCGTGCCTGCATATTTTAACGATGCCCAGAGACAGGCCACAAAGGATGCGGGGCGAATTGCCGGCCTTAACGTAAAAAGGATAATAAACGAACCCACCGCGGCAGCGCTTGCCTACGGCTTAGACCACGGCCGTCCGGCGAAGATACTTGTATACGATCTTGGGGGAGGTACCTTTGATGTGTCCGTCATTGAGATAGGTGACGGGGTGATAGAGGTTCTTTCCACAGCCGGCGACAACCGCCTTGGCGGTGACGATTTTGACCTCAGGCTGGCAGATTTTATCACCCGGGAGTTTCGAAAGGAGAACCGCATAAAGATAGGAAAAGACTACGCTGCAATGCAGCGCATCATGGATGCGGCAGAGGAATGCAAAAAGGAACTCTCGGTGGTGGAAAACTACAATCTTAACATTCCTTTCCTTGCGGTAAATAAAAAAAACGAGCCTGTCGATCTTCGGATGAACATCACCAGAAAGATGTTTGAGGAGATCATAAAGGATCTTATAGACAAGACCGCGCAGCCCGTATTGTCCGCGCTTAAAGATGCATGTCTTTCGCCTTCGGATATAGATAAAGTGCTTTTGGTAGGGGGATCGACAAGAATTCCGGCGGTCGTCGAAAAGGTAAAAAATCTTATCGGGGTAGAACCTTCTACAGAGATCGACCCGGATGAATGCGTTGCCATAGGGGCAGCCATTCAGGGAGAAAGGCTCGGCAGGGAAACATCCCCTTCAAACGGACCCGGCGACATGGCGGATATCGTGCTTATGGACGTTACACCGCTGTCTCTTTCCATTGAGACCATCGGCGGAGTCGCACACCATATAATCGAAAGAAACATGGCCATACCGACAAGGCAGAGTCAGATATTCTCAACTGCGTCAAATTTCCAGACAAGCGTTGATATAAAGGTGTATCAAGGCGAAAAAAGGCTTACCAGAGACAATAAGCTTCTGGGCAATTTCAGGCTTGAAGGTATAAAAAGGGCATTTGCAGGCGTCCCGCAGATAGAAGTTGCTTTCGAGATAGATGTAAACGGTATTCTTTCGGTATCCGCAAAGGATCTCGGATCCGGGGCAATGCAGAATATTACGATAACGGGAAGCTCAAACTTAAGTGAAGAGGAAATAGAAAGGGCGTGCAGGGAAGCGGCTCTTTATGAATCTTCCGAAAACAGAAAAAAAGAACTTGAACAGATAAGAAAAGAAGCTGCAGGCTATATCGCCGATACGGAAAGCTGGCTCGACAGAAAGAGAAAAGAACTCGAACGCTCCAAATACAAAGGTATAAAGGCGCAAAAAGATCATTTGAAAAAGATCATCGCAGTAAACGATGAATGGGGCAAAGAAAGCCTGCCGGGAGAAATAAGGGAAGAATATTTAAAATTAAGGAACATGAGAGAAGGTTAGATCATATGTGGCAAAAGATGAAGACAGGGTTTTACCGCTTTATGCAGGGAAGATACGGCTTTGACAGCTATTCAAGCTTTCTTGTACTTATAGCCCTTGTTCTGGTGCTGGTCAATTTAATACTTGGCTTTATGCCTCTTGCGCTTTTGCCGATTTCGCTTATAATAAGTCTTGTGGCCTGGGCGCTGCTTATCTACAGCTATGTGCGTGTTTTTTCAAAAAATTACGAAAAAAGAAAAAAGCAAAACGACCGCTTCCTTCAAAAAATGGAAAAACTGCGCGAGAGCATAAGAAGAAAAAAAGCGATAAGCAGGATCAAAAAGACGCATCACATTTACATTTGCCCCGGATGCAGGCAGAAGATAAAGATACCGAAGGGCAAAGGAAATATTGTTGTGACCTGCCCCAAATGCAGAATGGAGTTTACAAAAAAGAGCTGAGGGATTATAATACATGTTCGGATATTTAGTGGCAAACAGGCCGGAACTAAAAATAAGAGAATACGACAGATACAGAAGATACTACTGCGGTGTGTGCAGGGCACTTAAAGAAGTAAGCGGCGCTAAAGCGCAGATATCCATAAGCTATGACATGGCATTCGTTGCCATGCTGCTTGCGGGCCTTTACGAGCCGGAAACTAATGATTACACGGCAAGGTGCGCAGCGCATATGGGAAGAAAGATGCACTATCTTTCAAATCCGTATATAGATTACGCGGCAGAAATGAATCTTCTTTTGACGTACTACAAATGCATCGACGACTGGCACGACGATAAAAAGCCGGGCGCAAGGGCGATGCAGTTGGCGCTTAAAAAGAGCCATAAAAGGTTAAAGGAAAAATATCCCGAAAAGGTAAGAAAACTTGCCGCAAGCATGAAGCGCATCTGGGAGCTTGAGAGCATGGAAGGGGAAGTAGACAACATGCGTCTCGACGATCTGTGCGTAGAGGCAGGAAGACTTATGGAGGCGATAATCGCTCCGCATGATGATGTGTGGAAGAGTGAACTTGAGCTCCTCGGCTTTTCTCTCGGGAAATATATTTATCTTTTGGATGCTTATGACGATCTTGAAAAGGACATAAAGAAGGGAGATTTCAACCCTCTTATAGGGATGAGGGAACGGCCCGACTTTGATGAATGGATCGAACGCATGCTTTTATACACTGCGGCCGATGCGACTGCGGCATTTGAAAGACTTCCGATACTTCAGGACGCCGAGATAATCAGAAACATCCTTTATGCAGGTATCTGGACTAAATTTCATAAAAAAAAGAACACCAAAAAGGAAGACTGAAAATGAACGATCCATATCAGGTGCTGGGCGTATCGCGCGCGGCCTCCGAGGATGACATAAAAAAAGCATACAGACGCCTGAGCAGGATGTATCACCCCGATGCCAACATTGGAAAAAGCGAACGCGAACAGCAGATCGCCGAAGAAAAATTCAAGGAGATACAGGCGGCTTACAAGGCTATAATGGACGGCAGCGCAAACGGCTATGCCTCATCCTACGGCAGACAGGGTGCAAACAGGGCAACATCGCAAAGAAATACCTACGGAAATCCTTTTGGCAGCTTTTTTACGGGCGGCTATCAGAATGCGGCATATCAAAGAAAGAATGCCTATTCTTCAAATGATCAGGAACAGATGTATTTCAGGGCTGTCGAGACATTCCTGAAAAACCGAATGTACGCTGAAGCAATGAGATCCTTAAACGATATTCAAAACAGAAACGGAAAGTGGTTCTTTTACGCCGCAATGGCCAGTGCCGGAATGGGAGACATGAAGACCTCTCAGGAATATATCGATACCGCCATCGTCTTAGAACCCGGAAATCCCGATTACCGCAATTTCAAGTCAAGGATGGGTGATGCCCCCGGCTGGTACACCGAAGTCGGAAAAAGCTACGGCACTCCCGAGACCCAGAACAATAACGTATGTCTTTACGTAATAATGGGAAGCCTCTGCTGCGGCGGCCCCTGCGGCGGAATACCGCTGTGCTGTATATAAACAGAAAGGAATAAAAAATGCCAAACTTAAAACAAAGATACTCCGGAGTACTTCTGCACCCCTCATCGCTTCCCTCGCCCTACGGAATAGGTGATTTCGGCGAGGGCGCATTTAAATTCATAGATTTCCTGAAAAAGTCCGGCCAGACCATCTGGCAGGTGCTGCCCTTTGGCCCCACGGGATACGGAGACTCGCCTTATCAGTGCTTTTCGGCCTTTGCGGGACAGCCTCTTTTTATTTCGCCAGGCGAGCTTTGCAAGGACGGCTTTTTGGACAGAAGAGAGCTTGAATTCGCTCCGCATTTTTCACCCGATTCGGTAGATTACGGGTATGTTCAGTATTACAAATATCCGCTTTATAAAAGGGCCTTTGAGAAATTCCTCGCGGAAAAGGACAAGGCAAAGCCGTCCATCCCCAAGGGAATGATAAAGGGCTTTGAGAATTTTGAAAAGAACAACGCGTCGTGGCTTAAAGACTACGCTCTCTTTATGGCACTTAAGGACGCAAACGGAGGCATAGCTTTCCTGGACTGGCCCGAAGAACAGGCACACCCAAGTGCTGAGGGAAAGAAAGCACTGCAGAAAAAATATGAGAAGGAGATGATGTATTATTCCTTCCTGCAGTATATTTTCTTCCGTCAGTGGTCCGTTGTGCGTGCCTATGCAAATAATGCGGGCATAAAGATAGTCGGCGATATCCCGATCTTTGTATCCATGGATTCCGCGGATGTATGGGCCAACCCCGAAATGTTCAGGCTTGATTCAAAAGGATATCCGACCGTTGTCGCGGGGGTTCCGCCGGATTATTTTTCAGAGACAGGACAGCTTTGGGGCAATCCTTTATACGACTGGGAAAAGCATGAAAAGACAGGCTACGCATGGTGGATAAGCCGCATTAAAAACCAGCTTAAGGTCTTCGATTTTATAAGAATAGATCATTTCAGAGGCTTTGCGGGCTATTGGGCCATTCCATACGGCGACAAGACCGCCGTCGGCGGAAAATGGGTAAAAGGGCCCGGGCATTCTTTGTTTGACGCCATCGCAGGGGAACTTGGAAAAGATCTTCCCATATGGGCGGAGGATCTGGGCGTGATAACAGACGACGTTGAAGAGCTAAGAGATGCTTACGGCCTGCCGGGGATGAAAGTTTTACAGTTTGCTTTTGCCGATATAAACGACAACGACATGATGCCCTACAGGTTTGCGGGAGATAATTATATCTGCTACACAGGCACACATGACAACGATACTTCTCTTGGCTGGTATATGTCCCTTGATGAAAAGCATAAGGACAAAGTCAGAATATACATGAATACGAGCGGAGACAATATCCACTGGGATATGATAAGGACTGCAATGGCAAGTACCGCGAAATATTCCGTATACCCGATGCAGGATCTTTTGGGTTACGGATGTGACTGCCGTATGAATACACCTGCGGTGCCGTACGGCAACTGGCAGTTCAGAGTAAGGGAAAGCAATTTCAACGACGGCCTTGCCGATTATCTGAGGATGCTTACGGGCATTTTCGGAAGACTTCCGCTTGACCCTTCGGAAGATGAAGAGGAAGAGGACAAAGAGGTAGTTGAAAAATGATAAGACTGATACTTGCGGCCATCTTCCTGATATTATATTTTGTCATCACGCTTCCGGTGTGGATCGTGCTTTGGATCATCGGGAAATTTAAGCCCCGCGCAAGGCAGAGGGCGTCGCAGTTTTGCGTGCGGAACGGCTTTAAAGTCCTTATGTTCATCATGGGCGTAAGGATGAAGGTAAAGGGACTTGAAAAGGTCCCGAGGGATGTTCCGGTTTTGTACGTATCAAATCACCAGAGCATCATAGAGGCCATGATAGGTTATGCTCTTGCTGTCGGCCCAATGGGCTTTGTCGCGAAGGCGGAGCTTAAAAAGGCGCCGCTGCTTAAGCAGTGGATGGACAGCGTACATTGCCTTTTCATTGACAGGCACGACATGCGTCAGAGCCTGAAGGTTATACTTGCGGCCATAGAAGAGATAAAGAGCGGCACGTCCATCTGGATATGTCCCGAGGGAACAAGAAATAAGGATCCGGAAAACAACCTGCTTTTGGAATTCAAGGACGGCTCTTTCAAGATAGCCGACCGCACGGGATGTCCTGTCGTTCCTGTTGCCATAGACGGAACATGGGCCTGCTTTGAAAGGCAGATGCCAAGATGTAAAAAGTCGAGGGTCACGGTCACCTTCGGAGATCCCTTTGTATTGAAGGATCTTGAAAAGGCCGACAGAAAGGCAATAGGCGAATATACCGCCTGCATCATCGGCACCATGATAGAGGCAGACAGGGCCGAAAGAAAAGAAAATACTTGACTTTGTTCACACAAGGTGTGATAATCAATGCCGTGACCGCACGCCGGTCATGGCATGATGTTTTAAAAAGAAGGAGAATGAAAAATGAAAAAGAGAATTTTGGCACTTGCAGCGGTTTCCGCACTTACTTTTGCGCTTTGCGGCTGTTCAGGAAGCAGCAGCGGCGATAAGGGCACTGAAAAGGAGTCCGGCAAACAGGTGGCAAGCGACCTTGATTATGTTAAGGGAAACGGTAAGCTGGTAGTCGGAATAACGAATTTTGAGCCCATGGACTACAAGGATAAGGACGGAAAATGGATAGGCTTTGACGCAGAACTTGCCGAAAAGTTTGCTGAAAGCATAGGAGTAAAGGCTGAATTTGTAGAGATCGACTGGGGCAAGAAGGTTTTGGAACTTGACGGAAAATCCATTGACTGCGTCTGGAACGGAATGACACTTAACGACGAAGTAAAGGCTGCGATGAGTACCTCAAATGCATATTGCAACAATTCGCAGGTGGTCGTATTAAATAAGGATGTTGCGGACAAATACAGCACCGTCGAAAGTCTTTCTGAGCTCACCTTTGCCGTGGAAACAGGCAGTACCGGAAAGGAACAGGCCGAAGCAAACAAGCTTAAGTTTACGGAAGTGGACAAGCAGGCAGATGCTATAATGGAAGTTGCCGCAGGCACGAGTGACGGTGCAATTATCGACCTTTTGATGGCCTCAGCCATGGTCGGAGAAGGCACGAGCTATGAAAATCTCACATATACCGTAAAGCTCAATGATGAAAAATACGGCGTCGGATTCAGAAAAGATTCCGACATCACCGCTAAACTGAACGAATTCTTAAAAGACGCATATAAGGACGGCACCATCACCGGT
>CADAQV010000058.1 GCA_902790095.1 uncultured Lachnospiraceae bacterium
TTGCGGTTGCGCTCAATACCCGTCAGATAAAGACAGGTGCACCTTCGCGTTCGGAACGTGTTGCAAAATACAACCAGCTTCTTCGCATAGAGGAAGAGCTTGGCAGTGCAGCCGTTTATCCGGGCATGAAAGCGTTCAATGTAAAAAAATAATATAAAATGAGAACGGTGGCCCAAGCGGCCGCCGTTTGCTTTAAAGGAGGAATTATCATGAATTTTGGAAAGATTGGATTATTTGCACTCGGAACACTTTTTGGACTTGAAGGAATAAAAATATTATCCTCCAAAGATGCTAAAAAAGTCTATTCTCATTGCACGGCAGGCGTGCTTCGCGCAAAGGACTGTGTCCTTGATCAGGTGACCACGCTGCAGGAAAACTGCACGGACATCTACGAGGAAGCAAAGGCGATAAACGAAGAGAGGGCAAAAAAGGCCGAAGCGGCAGAGGTATAAATCAGATAAAAAGAACATTAGAAAGAAGTGACTGTTTATGAATTACACGATCAGGCACGAGATAAAAGGCCGGTTAAGGGTCCATCTGAAAATGGATAGGATGACCTTCAGGCAGGCGGATACACTTGAATATTATCTTAAAGGCTTTGAAGAGATAAGCGAAGTAAAAGTCTATGAAAGAACTGCAGATGCGGTGGTGCGATATGACTGCGACAGGCAACGTATCATCGATATTTTACGTGATTTTTCTTTTGAGAATGTAAATGTCCCCGAGATCTATTTTGAAATGTCGGGCAGAGAACTTGCCGCAGAGTACTTTGACCGCATCGTAACTTCCATAGTCCTTCATTACGGCAAAAGGATCGTTTTGCCTTTTTCTATACGCAGAGTATTGGTGTTTATCAAAAATATCAAGTTTGCATGGCGCGGGCTTAAGACAATTAAGACCCGCAGGCTACAGGTAGAACTTCTGGATTCTATGGCCGTTTCAGCGGCAATACTTACAGGAGACCACAAGACCGCATCGAGCGTTATGTTCCTTCTTAATATAGGAGATACGCTTGAGGCATGGACTCATAAGCGTTCAGTCGGCGACCTTGCAAGAAGAATGTCTTTAAATATCGACAAGGTATGGCTCGTTACGGATGATGGAGAGGTGCAGATCGATTCTGCAGATGTAAAATGCGGCGACAGAGTCATTGTTCGCATGGGCAATATGATCCCGTTTGACGGCGAGGTCTTTTGCGGTGAGGCTATGGTCAACCAGGCCTCCATGACAGGAGAGTCGGTCGCAGTTCGCAAAACGAAAAGAATGAGCGTATTTGCAGGTACAGTAGTGGAAGAGGGCGAGATCACGATTCGCGTTACTCAGACCGAAGGCTGCGGAAGATTCGACAAGATCGTTAAGATGATCGAGGAGTCCGAAAAGCTGAAATCAAACCTTGAGAGCAGGGCAGAACGTCTGGCGGACAGGCTTGTCCCGTACACTCTTTTGGCATCCGGGCTTACATGGCTTATAAGCCGCAATGTTACCAAAGCTGTATCCGTGCTTATGGTCGATTATTCGTGCGCTCTTAAAATGTCCATGCCGATATCCGTTCTTTCGGCTATACGTGAGGCATCGGGATATGGCATAACCGTAAAGGGCGGCCGCTTTTTAGAGGCCGTGGCGGATGCGGACACTATTGTCTTTGACAAAACCGGAACGCTTACGAAAGCACAGCCCAGCGTTGCCGGGGTAGTTTCTTTCTGCAATGAGAGTGAAGATGAGCTTTTGCGTGAAGCGGCCTGCCTTGAAGAGCATTTTCCTCATTCCGTTGCCCGTGCAGTCGTAGACTTTGCGTTTAGGAAGGGATTACTTCACGATGAACTGCACACAAAAGTGGAATATATCGTGGCACACGGCATAGCATCCGAGATAGAAGGAGAAAGAGTGGTCATAGGCAGCTATCACTTTGTATTTGAAGATGAAGGAGCTGTGCTTCTGGACGGTATGAAGGAAAAGTTTGACTCTCTGCCGGATGATTATTCACATTTATATTACGCCAAGAACGGAAAGCTTGCGGCTGTCATTCTTATAGAAGATCCTATGCGCGAGGAGGTCGGAAGCATTGTGGACCATCTGCGCAAGCAAGGGTTTAAACATGTGGTCATGATGACCGGCGACAGCGAAAGAACTGCCGCAAAGATCGCAGCAGAGGCAGGCATTACCGAGTATTACTCTGAGGTTCTTCCAGAAGACAAAGCCGGATACATAGAAAAAGCAAAAAGCGAAGGCAGGAAGGTCATCATGGTCGGTGACGGCATAAACGATTCGCCCGCGCTTTCCGCATCCGACGCCGGCATAGCAATAAGTGAAGGGGCCGAGATCGCAAGACAGATCGCCGATATAACTATAGGATCTTCAGACCTTGAAAGCCTTGTTACGCTAAGAGAAATCAGCACCCTTCTCATGAAGAGAATAAGATTCAATTACAGGACTATAGTTGGCTTTAACACCGCACTTATCGGGCTTGGCATAGCAGGGTTTCTGCCGCCATCCACATCGGCAATGCTTCATAACGGTTCTACGGTGGCACTTGGCCTTAACAGCATGACATCACTGAAATAAAATCTGACAGGGGGACGTTTGTAACGTCAGAAAATCTGACGTTAAAAAACTCCCTCTGTCAGATTTTTTATTATCCCTTGAAATGTACTCATAAAAATGTTATCATATAACATATACAAATTATGTACGGGAGGTACAAACATGAAAAAAAGAACGTTTATATTTGCCATGGCGCTGGCCGCAGCAGTTGTATCGGTTGCCTGCTCGAGCAGCAGTTCTGAAAAGAAGGAGAGTCAGACAGTAGCTACGCAGGAAGAGACGGAGGCAAAAAAGGATGCGCTTGACTTTATGGAAAAAGGCGAGGTGTACTTTGATATCAACCTTTCGTCCGGTGTTTTCGACGATCTTAAGATAAAGGTCGGCGATCAGGAAATAAGCAAGACAGGAAAAGTAAAATACAAATCGGGTGATGCTGTCGTTGCAGAGGGTGAGGGCAACGGGTCCGATATATTTGTAGTTGCTTACAGCGCAGATGAAAACCCGCTGTTTTCAAGTGTTCAGATCACAACAAAAGATATTCAGAAAACACTCGATATCATCTTCAAGGCATTTGCGGGTGAAAAGACATATGTCCTCATTTCGGATAAGGCAGACGGTTTTGACCATTCGTTAAACACATTCCTGACCGAATATTTGAAGGGACATATAGCAGAGTAAGCAAAAAAAGGCAAACAAAAGGGGACATAAAAATGGCAGAGTCAATGAAGGACTATGAGGAGATGCTTGAAAAATCCTACAGCATGATGGGCGACGGCGTGCATGACACGGATGCCCTTCTCGCGTGGGAAAAGGCAAAGGAGCTTAAGGCATCGCAGGAAAATATAACCGTGACTGTTACAGGCGCGGTAAAGGGCGGCGTGGTAGCAGATTTTGAAGGCATCAGGGCGTTTATTCCCATCTCAAAGCTTTCGCTTGAAAGAATAGATGACTGCGAACAGTTTGTGGGTAAAGAGATAGAAGTCAGGGTGTTCGAGGCAGATATGGATGAGGACAAGCTCATCCTGTCAGCAAGGGAGATCCTTGAAGAAAAGAGAAATATCATCAAAAAGAAAAAGATATCGGACGTAAAGGTCGGACAGGTCTTCCACGGAAAAGTCGAAACATTAAAGGATTACGGAGCATTTATCGATCTTGGAGACGGCATGTCGGGCCTGGTACATATCTCGCAGATATCAAACCAGAGGATCAAGCATCCAAAGGTCGCGCTTAAAGAGGGCCAGGAGGTAGATGTAAAGGTCATTGATGTAAAGGACGGCAAGATATCTCTTTCCATAAAGGCTCTTATAGAGGAGATGGAGGAGAAAGAAGCGGCAGAGGAGACTGTGGATATTCCCGAAGCAGGAGAGATCGGAACTTCCCTTGGAGATCTTTTGAAAGGTTTTAAATTCTGATAAATGACATATGAGGCCCGGGAATATTCCCGGGTCTCAATTATTCTATCTTGTTTTAAGAACCAGCTCAACCATATGAGCAAAATACAGGAAATCCGACATATCCGCCTCGGAAGGCCTGCACACATTGTTCTGATGTGTAAAATACAATATAAATCCGGGTATACGGCTGTGTGTCATGCGATATAAGAAGATGTACCTGATGCTTTCCTTCATCATAAGGTCTTTGATGGGGGAGGGCGGAAGCTCTTCGTAAGTGTCAGACGCAAGATACATGGAGTTGTTTTCATTAAGCATCGCCTGTATTGCCTCTTTTTCGTTAAGCGACGGGAAGGATGCAAAATGGATCTCAGTCTTATGAGGATCGCCCGATGTGAGAGTGCGCCGCACACCGTAATGAGATTGATCGGTGCCGTCAAAGCAAATATGTATCTCGTCCATATTGTAGGCTAAAAGGACATTTGAAAGAGCTGTGTCTATATTTGTTTCATCCGTTAAGAGAAAATGCTCCATAAGGTCCATCATCAGACGATTTTTTTCTTTTTCGGTATAGATATGCTGGTTATTTGTATATTTTTCTGCATCTGCTCCGCCGCGAATGTGGGCATGGACTTCGGGAGTATATATTACATACCTGTTTCGCCCTTTTTCCTTGGCGCGGTACAGCATCTTATCCGTAAGTGTGAAGAGCTCGTTATAGTCAACGGAATAGTCCGGATAGAGAGTAACACCTATAGATACCGTCAGGTGGAGGTCGTCTTCGGACTGGTTGTAATGTTCTTCTATGGTGTCCTTCAGATTGTTCATGATCTCGCGAAGACGCGGACGCTGATTGACTTTGTCAAGAAGGAACATAAATTCATCGCCGCCGATCCTTCCTACTTTTCCGTCTTCACCGATACAGTCACGGATAAGGTGAGCGACTTCGATTATTACGGCATCACCACGTTTGTGTCCGTATGTGTCGTTTACGCGTTTGAAATGGTCGATATCTATAAGACCGAAATAGAAGTGAAAATCGGGTTTGTTGGTGAACTCTATGGCAAGATCTGTGATGGTTTTTTTGTTTAAAAGACCTGTCATGGGGTCAAGAGTGCTGGATGTGCCGACAGTTTTAAGCGACTGTATGTCCGAAAGTTCCATCTGTACGTGATGGCTGCCGTCATCATTTTTCTCTATATTTGCGGCGATCCAGTTAAGAGTTCCCGAAGAAGTGCGGATCCTGAAACAGCTGAGTGTGCTTCCGCCGACATTTATCGCAAAGATGGTATTTTTTAAAAGCATCATGTCCTGCGGGGGAACGACCTCGTCAAGACAAGAAAGCTCGGTCATGCCGATATAGCGGAGAAAGCTGTCTTCCGCTTCGATGATATTCATGTTGATATCAAGTTTTATCAGATACTTTTTGAATTCATGATTCATATCGAATACCTTCCTTATCAATAAATGTATTATCGCTTTTTACCGCATAATATTTAAAGATAATTATAGGATGTATTATAAAAAAAATAAAGTAATATTTTGATAAAATTTGGTAACTATTCAGAACAATGCTAAAATAACCGAATGAGCCATGTTTACATGAGCTCGTTCGGTTATTTTTGTATTGTTCTAATAGCAGACATCCGGCTCATGAGCAAAACCTCTGACGACGGAAGAGGTTTTGCGAATGTACCGGATGCCTGCTGAATAGTTACAATAATTGAACATGCTGAACAGTTACAATAATTGGACATTGTAAAAAAAACAATATAGTGTATAATGATTTTGGAAACTCATGTAAACAGTTTTTTTTGATCACAATAAGCAAAGGGGGCATTGCAATGTTTGATTTTAACTATTTTACACCTACAAAGGTGGTCTTCGGTAAGGGAACGGAAAAGAAAGTCGCAGAATTAATAAAAGAATTCGGCGGCACAAAGGTCCTTGTACATTATGGCCAGGGCAGCGTTATAAGGTCCGGGCTTTTAGGGCGCGTTACGGCTCTTTTGGATGAGGCCGGCATAAGCTATGTAATGCTTGGCGGCGCGGTGCCGAATCCCCGCCTCAGCCTTGTATATGAAGGCATAGAGCTTTGCAAAAAGGAAAATGTGGATTTTATTCTCTCTGTAGGGGGCGGAAGTGCGGCAGATTCTGCAAAGGGTATCGGATACGGCGTGGTAAATGAAGGGGATGTATGGGATCTTTATGACTACAAGAAAAAGGCAAAGGGATGCCTGCCGGTCGGTGTTATTCTTACAATTGCCGCAACGGGAAGCGAGATGAGCTCATCATCTGTCATCACAAAGGAAGAGGGCCTTGTAAAGCGCGGCTATTCAAGTGACTATGCGCGCCCGAAGTTTGCAATAATGGACCCTGAGCTGACCATGACACTGCCGGATTATCAGACGGCCTGCGGCTGCACCGACATTATGATGCATACGATGGAAAGATATTTTACAAACGGCGGAAATATGGAGATCACGGATTCAATTGCCGAAGGGCTGCTTAGGACTGTTAAGAAAAATGCCTTAATTCTTCATAACGATCCGCAAAATTACGATGCGCGTGCCGAGGTCATGTGGGCGGGCAGCCTTTCACATAACGGCCTTACAGGCTGCGGCAGCGACGGAGGCGACTGGATGACCCATAAGATGGAACATGAACTCGGCGGCCTTTACGATGTAGCCCACGGCGCAGGCCTTGCCGCACTATGGGGAAGCTGGGCAAGATATGTTTACAGGGACTGCCTTCCCAGATTTAAAAAGTTTGCCGTGAATGTCATGGATATATCAGGTGAAGGCAGCGACGAGGAGATCGCACTTAAAGGCATCGAAGCCATGGAGGAGTTTTACCGCCTTATCGGAATGCCGACAAACATTAAGGAGCTTGGCGTCGACCCGAGCGAAGAGGAATTAAAGATCATGGCGAAAAAATGCGCTATAGGTGTCGGCGGCGAGCATGGTTCGGCAAAAAGGATGAATGAACAGGCGATGCTTGACGTTTACCGCATGGCAGCCGGCCGCTAGGGAGGTTTTTATGCAAAGGCTCTTTTCTAAAACAGAGGCCAGGCAGGTGATGGAAAGCCATAAGGGATTTAAAAGCGCAATTGACAGGATAATAAAAGGCAGGGACGAACTGAGTCAGATAGTTATTGACGATATATGTGTCATCAGATATGAAGAAATGCTTAAAAAACTTAGTGAGATCCCGATAGATGATATTGATACAGGCGGAAAGAGCAGCAGGGTCGCAGCTCTTGAAGATCATGACATAAAAACATTTGCGGATGCGTATGATATGTCGGCGCAAAGCCTTGCGGAAGAGTGTGGCATCTCCGGCTATGATGCTTCAAATATCAAGGGTATCATAGATTCAAAAGCCGACGAGATCAAAAACGGCATCAGGATAAGAATAGACGCAGAAGATATGTCGTTTAATTTCTCAAAGCTTGCAAGCGACCTTTTTCTGTATGCCAGGATCAGTGAAATGGCCGCAAGCTGTGAAAAGATCAGGCGTAAATATGCGGGCATCGTCGATCTTGAAATGGAAGCTCTGAAAATTGCCTGCGCAGATGTCGGCTGGAAGCTGGCTCCGCAGAAGGAAAAAAATAACGCAGTAAGCGCATTTGACAGGCTTACCGAACTTGGATGCTCTGACACATACGGAAATCTGCTTTCGGAGTTTGGACGGGAGCTTGAGAAATTAAAGACCTACGGACCCGAAAAAGCCCGGGATGAGATCAAAAAAGATCCCCGACTTTACGCATCGCTTTTGGAAGATATATTTCCGAATTTTGTCTGCAGAGATGAGACGGAAATGTATTACGGCATTCCCGATGATATTGCAAAAGAGGCCGGAAGCTGCCGGATACTTACAGAAGGCCTTAAATGCGAACTGAAAAAATAGC
>CADAQV010000059.1 GCA_902790095.1 uncultured Lachnospiraceae bacterium
GGGCGTTGAAAGCCCCAGCATCTCGGCCGCGGACAATCTGACACCCATCCTGTCCTGCAGCAGAAGTATCAGTTTCATGGCAGAGACAGAATTGCCGCCAAGTGCCAGAAAATCATCATCGGGCGCCACGAATTCAAGGCTTAAGACCTCTTTGTAAGCGTCCATGACTTTCAAAAGGACTTCGTCGGTGACCTTTATGTTTTCGCTGCGCGCAGACTTTTTGACATCGGCTCTTGCTATTTTACCATTGGCGTTTCTTGGAATGGTGTCCATTTTTACGAACATGGACGGAACCATATAATAGGGAAGCTCTTTTCTCAGGGCATCCTTATATACCTCTGCATCCACATCCCCATCCGAAGTATAATAAACGACCAGGTTGTCATTATCGACATCGATATAGATATCTTTGATCTCCGGAAAGCTTTTAAGTACTTCTGTTATCTCACCGGATTCTATGCGAAATCCTCTGACCTCGAGCTGGTCATCATCACGCCCGACCACCTCGATCTCGCCTTTAAAATTGTAAAATCCGATATCTCCGGTCCTGTACATTATCCTGTTGCTCTCGCAGTCGGAAAAAGGATTTTCAACGAATTTTTCGGAAGTAAGTTCCGGATCGTTGCAGTAACCGTCCGCTACGCCACCTCCAGCAACACATATCTCGCCCGGAACACCGACAGGCATTATATTATCATATGCATCAAGCACATACACCGATGCATTTACAGCAGGTCTTCCTATCGAGACTCTGCCATCTTCTATATCATTTCTGTTATATATCTTGGTGACAGCCAGAATAATCTCTGTGGTCCCATAGCCGTTTGCAAGCTTCGTATGCCTTTCGATCTTACTCAGTTCGTTTAATTTAGCTCCCGCAAGCAAAATATAATCGATATTCAGATCCGTGCTTTCATAGATGGGAACAGCTACCGCAGGCGGCATGATTATGCCGACCATGTGTTCCTTTTTAAGCGCGGAAACAAGAAGCAGCGGATCCTTCTGCTCCTTTTCATTGAGTATTCTTACCGAGCCTTTACAACAAAGAGCGACATACATGGAAAATGATGCCACGAAGCTGAAACTTAAGAAATATCCTATCGTTCCGCCGTGAGTATAATCAAACATCCTTGATATCACACTGCAGATCCATTTTATCTGACGGTTAAGGTAACTCACACCTTTGGGAACACCTGTGGTCCCTGATGTGAAAACTATGGTAAACAGGTCGTTTTTTCCGGAAAGGATATCGACCTGAACGCATCTGTCAAAAACAAGGTCTTCCATGCAGATGATATCCGCACCGACATCAGGCATTTCTTTTACCGATCCTGCAGTAATTACATACTTTGCCCCGGCTGTTTTCATCATCGCGCCGATTCGGTTTGCGGGAAATCCCATGTCTATCGCAACAAAAGCCGCTCCGATCTTGTTAAGTGCAAGGACCATCTCAAGAAAATGATAAGTCCTGGGCAGCATCAATCCGACTATGTCCCCGTGCCCTATTCCGTAACGATCCATAAGATCTGCTGCAACGGAATTGCTTGACCTTTCAAGCTCTCCGTATGTCACTTTGTTTACTCCGTCATTTACGACCATATCGTCCGGAGCTGTCTTTGCATATTCCCTGAAGGCAAGGGACAACACCCTGTCTTCATCAACGGGAAATTCTTCGCCTTTGCAGTAGGTGCTTAAAAGTTCCTTTTCATCTGCAGAAAGAATATTGACGGCAGTCAGGCTGATCTCAGGCTCATTTATAAGATTACCGATCAGGCTTTCAATGTTCGCTGCCATATGAGCGGCAAACTCATCCGAAAAATGATCCTTATTATAGGACAGGCTTACCTGATCTCCGTCTACATACAGCGCAACGGCATCCATGGGATCACTGTCTTTAGCAAAGCTTCTGCCCAAAGCCGTCATGTCGTAAACGGAATAGTATGAGACAGGCGACTTAAGATAATGCTTTATATCGACAGAAGTATTGTTTACAGCCTCGGAAAAGCCCTGTCTGAAACTCTTCAGCAGATCCGTAAAGGTATCTTCTTTTTTTGTATCTGTTTTCAGAAGGGTCTTTTTATACTCTCCTGTTTCATCCCCTGTTATAACGGTATTGATAAGACAACCGCCCACGCGGTCCGTTCTCATAAGGTAAAGTGCAAACGCACTTGCATAAAATTCAAATGCCGAAAAGCCATATTCCGACAAAAATGCTCTGATCTTCTGCCCATCGGCATTAACCTTGACAGCCCCGCATTCTCCCCCCTTTACATTGAAAAACCGGGAATACTTTCCGTACTTTTTCACCAGTTCCGACCAGTATTTCAGTTCCTTTTTGTACTCCTTTGAACCGATGTATCCGGAAATATCTGTCATTTCTTTTTCCTGCATTTTATTACCGCCTTAATGTATTCGTTATAGGTTTTTTCCGCAATGCTCTTCATGCTCTCGCCAAGAGTATCATGTGCGTTTTGTGATGCTTTTTTCAACAGCTCTTTGTTTCCGATTATTTCTTTTATCGCAAGGCAATACTTTACCTCATCAAACGGAGCAACAAATCCGTTCACGCCGTCAGTGACAAGGCTTGCCGACATGGCGTTCTCCACAAGCAACGCCGGCGTGGAATTAACCGCGGCTTCAATGACCACAAGTCCAAAGGTATCCATAAGAGAAGGGAAAAGAAGCAGGTCCGCTCTCGAATATATCTCCGACAAATGCTCCCTGTTTTTTATCCTTCCTGTCATCTTTACGCAGTCTGCCATGCCATACTCATGTATTTTTGCTTTAAGAAGCTTTTCATCCGGGCCCGCACCGACATAGAGCATCTTAAATGATGCCCCGTCCGCTTTTAACAGCCGCAAGGCTTTTAGCAGGAAAAAAATATTCTTTGTGTCGGTTATTCTTCCGACGAATATCAATACAATATCGTCTTTGTCAATACCAAGCAGACGGTTAAGCTTTTCCGCGCTTTTTTCCCTGTCTGCCGGAGGCAGAAGCGTGGTTGCATTATGGATCACTACCGGCTTATGCCTATAACCGAATTTTTTTATTTCTCCGACCACCGGTTCGTTGACTACTATGCAGGTATCATATTTATTATAGATCCCTGTGATGATCTTCATGGAAAGCTTTGTAAGAAGCCTGCTTTTCATGATCTTTAAAACTTCCCCTTCATAATTCGTATGTACCGTTCCGATAACAGGTACATTAAGCTTTTTTGCGAGCTGTATTCCGTACAGTCCGAGCACGAACGGTGAATGGACATGTATGACATCAAAATGTTTTTTTAATATCTTCCTTTGCTTAGCAGAAGGCAGATGCGGCATTGCGACACTGTATTCCGAAAAAGGTACATGTATGCTTTTTACCCGGATGATATCGTAGGGTCTTTTGATGTCTGCCCCGCCTTTCATATCCGGCACTATAAGCGTCACATCATTTGTCTTTGCGAGCTCACAGGCTATATTATCGACCACCATTACAACTCCGTCTATAGCGGGATAATAGGTGTCAAGAAACATCCCTATCTTCAGTCTTTTTTTTGCCATTTTTTAATCCTTATCTTTGATCGATTCCGTCAGATCCCATTTCTTTATGGTCCTCATCGAAATAAAATGCCCCGCAAGTATATATGCAAAGATGATCGATAAGGTAAACAGATATACCCTGTGATCCCAGACCAAAGGATACGATCTCCCTTCTATTGCCATCTTTTCAAGTATAAATCGTGTGACTGCTCTGCCGGCGGGAATACCTATCAGACAGGAAAAGGCAAAATAAAGACCCGACTGAGAAAACAATCTTAAGGAAATGCCCGAATACCGAAAGCCCAGCGCCCGCAGGACGCAAAGATCCTTCTTCTGCTCATAAAGATTGTTTCGCAGAGTGCCAATTATTATCACTATGCCTATCATCGCGGAAAACGTCAACGTGATGATCACGCACAGCCCGTAAGCGTTAAATGCATCTTCCATCCCGCCTAATATTGCCGTGGTAAATAAAGCATAGATATAATTATCCTTTCCCGCCAGATAATCCATCAGCTCTGTCTTTTTTTCAGGCGTGACGGTGCAGATCACAGAGAACAGCTCCGCCTCGCCCATTTCGCCGGCCATATCCGCAGGCATATATATATATCTGTCGATATTTTCATCCGGAACACCGGCAACTTTAACCTGTTTTCCGTCAATTGTGACCGTATCGCCTTCGGAAACCTTAAGACTGTCCGCCGTATGCTTTTCAAGCAGTATTCCACCGCCATCGGCAAAAAGACGGTCCCCGTTTTCATCGTAAATGCAAAGCAGCTTTGAATCACCGCTTATGCATTTGATCGTTCTTACTTCACTCTCTTCCGGTCCTTTTATCGTCTTCTTGTAATAAAGTATCTCTTCGGCATCTTTTACAAGGCCGGAAGCTGTAAGCCCGGACATAAAGTCCTCATCGGCAGCGGACGATAAAAATATCTCGCAGTCGTAATGAATGCGGTCCTCAAAAAGTTCCGATAATAACCTGTTTTTCGAAAGATCAAACGATATGGCAGTGAAAACGACCACAACGGATGATGAAAGGCATATTATCGAAAAGATCAGTCTCTTTTTATTTCTCATAAGAGAGAGCATGCAGTATTTTACAAAAGGCGCTGCGTGCAGCCTGAAGAGAATGTTTTTCCCCGAAACATCTTTTGCACCGGACATATTTCCTGCCATTGCTTCTGTAGGGCTGATGCGGCTGATATAACCCGATGACGCGACTGTAGACAAAAGCCCCACCACCAAGGTAAGCGAAACAGCAATGATAAATCTTTTCAGCACGAATACCTGCCTGAAAAAGTGAAGGCTGAAATATTTTTTAAAAAATACTGCCATATATGCCGATACGCCGTTTCCCAGGGCAATTCCTATCAGAATGCCTGCCAGCGACGCTATGCAGTTGACTATGCAAAACATCAGCACTATCTTTTTTGCGGAGTACCCAAGAGCCCTAAGTATTCCGATCTCCCTGCGGCATTGCCTGATCATAAAGGACATAAACAATCCTTCAACGATAAGAGCAATGATAAAAAAGACCGCCGGCACATAAAATGACATGGTCTCGATCGGATCCGTGTTTACGTCTACGCTGTACTTTACATCTGAATTTTCATAGGTATAGCTTTTGTTTACATTGTCTGCTCCGAGTACTTTTTCGACTTCGACAAGGACTGCATCCCTGTCTGCATATTCATCAAACAGTATCAGGAACTGATTGCAATACTCACTGTAACCTTTCCACTCATCAAGTTTTTCTTTGGCCTTTTCAAGCTGCTCCCTTGCATCGGCGATCTGCCTTAATATATCTATACGGCTCTCATTTACCTTGCCCCTGTTTTTTTCTATCTCCTCTTCGCCCTCTTTAAGCTGATCCTTTGCCTCTGCTATTTTATCATTTATCTGCTTTATGGCGTTTTCTATCTCGCTTAAAGCATCATTTAATGTTCCTTCAGCTTCGGCAATGTTTTTTTCTCCCTCATCTATCTGTCGGCGACCTTCTTCAAGCTGCTCCTCGGATGATTTTATCTCATTTTTTGCGGTCTGAAGCTGCCCGTCAAGGTTTTTGATCTCGTTTTCTCCTAAAGCAACTTTTGCAAGTTCCTCTTCGATCTTTGCCATGCCTGCATCTGCAGCGGCTTTTAATTCTTCAAGCTGTTTTTTTCCGTTTTCGGCCTCCTTAAGGCCCGCCTCCAGTTCGCTTTCTTTTTCGTTTATGAGTTTTTCGGCTTCCGCTATCTGTTTTAAACCGTCATCGATCAAGAGCATTTTGTTTTCGCTCTCAACTATTGCGCCTTTAAGCCGTTCCGATACGATTCTCAAAACCCTGTCGAACAGGTCTTTGTCCTTTTCGTATGCCTCAAGCAGTTTCTTTCCGGTCTCAAGCAGATAATCCCTTGCGGCCTTTATGGTCGCCGGCCGGGTCGCCCCGTCTACAAAGCTTATAAGAACATCTTTAAACTTAAGCAATTCTTTGATAAGCCCGGTATATTCTGCCGGGATCTTATCTATATCCAGCACGTTGTCAAGGATCTTTGGGAACATCGCCCTGACCATAGTACCGACAATAACAGCTCGGTAATACAGGTCTTCCGATTCTTCTGCGTTTTGGATCAGGTATTCAATATATGTCGGGAGCATGTTTTGTTCCCGCAGGGCTTCGATCTGTTCATTCGCCGACTTTAAAGCATTAAGATAAGTCGTCAGTTTCTCGTAGGCTTCATTTACTTCCTTTTTCTTATCTTCAAGCTCGGCCCTGCTTTGTGCGATCAGCGGTACCGAATCATTAAGTGTTTTTATTATACCGTCCAGTTCGGCCGATTTTGCATTCAGCTGCTGTATCTGTCCGGAAAGCTCGTTTTTCTTATCCTCAAGCAAAGGTCTTGCCGCTGCCAGCTCACCCTTTGTTTTTTCAAGCTCTGCTTCTTTTATGCCAAGCTCTTCCTTTGCTTTATTCAGTTCGGCCTCGCCCTGATGCAGCTCCTCCTTTTTCTGATCCAGCTCCTTTTTCTTTTCATCAAGCTCTTTTAAGTTTTCGGTGACTTCATTCTTTTTATCTAAAAGCTCTTTTTTCTTTAGGCCGGCCTCTTCTTCATACTCTGCAAGCTCGTCCTTCTTGCTTGCAAGTTCCTCTTCGGCCTTGCTTAGTTCCTTATCTGCCTTTTCAAATTCTTCCTCTGCCTCTTTTTCCTTCTCTGATACCTCATTATCCTTTTCATTCCATTCGGCCAGCGCAGCATCATGATCCGGATCTTTACTGTGATTTGCGATGGCTTCGGGCCTTGACACAGTTCCCGCTACAACGCATTCCTTTGTAATTCCGTACGCGTCTACGCTGACTGCATCACCAACGCGAATATCATTCATCGTTGCAAACTTGTATTCAAGATACACAGGATACTCAGCCTCGGTTTCGATCTTTTCCCAAAAATACATGCCCTGAAATTCATTTTCAGAACATGTCCTTGCCTGCATGGTATAGTAGCCGCCTTTTCCGGTCTTCATTATAAAATCTCCGGTAAGCCTGGTATTCACCTCGGCGACCCCTTCGATCTTACGAACATCATCGCTCACATTTTTCTCAACTATTCCGGTATCAATGACGGCCTCCGGATAATGCATTTCGTCAATATAATCGTTCAGCGTGGTTCGAAGAGAGCCCGTTGCGTTGGCCATACCTATCATGATCCCACAGCCAAGCGACGATACAAGCGTTATCGCGATCAGGATCTTTATATATTTTTTTGTGATTCCGCGAAATAACGAAAGCTTCATCAGCTACCAGTTTATCCTTTCTGCCGGCATAGGGTCGGTATTTTCATAAATATCCGTGATCCTGCCATCCTTCATGGTCACGACCCTGTCACCCATGCGGGCGATCTCTTTTGTATGAGTTACGATAACTACTGTTTTGTGATACTGTCTTGCAAGTTTTTCAAGCTGGATGAGTATCTGCTTGCCCGTCTCGTAATCAAGCGCTCCCGTCGGTTCATCGCAAAGCAGTATATCGGCATCTCCTGCAAGCGCTCTCGCAATTGCGACGCGCTGCTGCTGGCCTCCCGAAAGCTGGGAGGGATACTTGTTTTTCTTCTCAGTAAGGCCGGTCACTGCAAGCATCTCATCCGTTATATGCGCATTCTTTTTGGTGTTTGCCACAAGAGCGACATTTTCATAGACCGTTAATTCACCGATAAGATTGAATGACTGAAACACAAACCCTATATTTTTCTTCCTGTAATCCGTCAGCTCCCTGTCCTTATAATGGCTGATATCTCTTCCTTTGAAGCTTATGCTTCCGCTGCCGGGCAGATCCATTCCGCCGACCATATTTAAAAGCGTTGATTTTCCGCTTCCGCTGCTGCCTAAAATGATAAGCAGTTCTCCCTCATAGATATCAAGGTCCACTCCTCTTACAGCCTTTACCTCGTTTTCCCCTTTTCCGTAGGTCTTATAAAGATCTGTAACTTTAATTATACAGTTTCTTTTGTTTTCATCCATCTTGCTAAGCTCCTACCAAATGAACAAGCCATATCTTTATTTTGAAATAAGCCCTGCAGTTTTATATTATCACCGACTGCATTGAAGCATTTATATCTTTGAAATATAGCATAAAACGGCTTTTTTTGCAAGCGCTCCGCCTGAAAATGAGACCCGGGGTGCTCCGCCTGAAAATTTTTCAAAAAAATTTTTTTGTTTACGGCCGTTTATGCTATAATGAGAAAAAACTAAAGGGGGAAGGCGAAATGAACAGGATCCTCGGCGGCAAGGCAATTACGTCCGCGATAGCAGCTTTTATCATTCTGTCACTTGTTTTTGTGGGTATTAAGATCGGCCGTTTTCTCGTCACGGACTTTACGCCAAACACGAAGAGCGTTATGCTTTGGGGCGAATATTCTGTAGACGGCGGAGAATGGAAGAGCATAACCCCGGAGCAAAGTATCAATGACCATTTTCGAAAGATCACCATAAAGGGCAGACTTGATGAAACAGCTACTTTTTTTGAGATCCTGGCTCTTTCTTCAAGGGATGTCTGGTACACCCTGAAAACTGCCGACGGTGAATACGAGGTCTCTAACCGCCGCAGTCTTCCCGATATGCCGGAAGAATACTTTCTGCCTTCGGACAAGATGCAAAACACCCCCGGATACAAGCTGTTTCAAATCAACACCTACCTGTTTCCCGAGCAGGTCATCGAGGGTAACCAGGACTTGATATTGGAAGTAGAATACCCTTATTCTTTGGCAAACAAGAGTTTTTCCGATTGCTTCTCGGTCACATACTGCAATTATGACGGGATATATAACCAGCTGTTTTTTAAGTCCCTTCCAAATATTTCACTTTTTGTACTTGTATGCTTTTTCGGATTGTTTTTCTTTCCGGTCTCGGGCTTTGTACTTGGAAGGATCAATTATAAATATCTGTGCTTCGGACTTCTTTGCTTTTTCTGGGGACTTTATATGATAACCCAGTCTCTGGTGGATTTTATGAATCTATGGATCACAGATGTGACCATGTGTCTGTTTGCCGTTAAGGTCATCAGCTATTTGTTTATAGCAACGATATTCCTTTACCTTAAATCCAATTTGCAAAAGCCGCTGACAAGGGCAATAGCCAACTGCTCTATTGTCGTGTTTTTCTTTACCATTATTGCCGCAGCCATTCTTCACCTTACAAATACCACAGACCTGACTGCAACCGAGCCAAATATGTATATCGGCATAGCGGCCTGCTCCGTTATCATGATAGCGCTGCTCATCACCGAGATCCACGGCAATCGCAATGCTATTGTGTTCCTTATTTCGTGGACACCGCTGATTCTGACACTTGGGATCGACATTCTCGATCAATATGTCGATCTTCACGGTTCCCATTTCTTTAATTTCGGTCTGGCAATAACCATGGCATATCAGATCGTGCACCTGATACTCGATCTGCGCACACAATATAAAGAGGCGATCCGCTATCAACAGATGCAGAAGGAACTGTACGAAGCGAAGGTCGCAGTCATGGTATCACAGATCCGGCCGCACTTTATGTACAATGCGCTCACTTCGATCGCCATGATGTGCACGCTCGATCCCGAAACAGCGCAGGAGGCAACCATAACCTTTGCAGATTATCTGCGGGGAAACATGGATTCGCTCAAACAGACCGCGCCCGTTCCGTTTGAAACAGAACTTGAACATCTGAAAAAGTACTTATATATAGAAAAGCTTCGTTTTGCAGATCTGCTGAATATCGAGTACGATATTCAGGCAACAGACTTCCATCTTCCGCTTTTGAGCATCCAGCCGCTTGTCGAAAACGCTGTCAAACACGGAGTAGGAATGGCCGAAGACGGCGGCACGGTGAAGATATCCACACGCGAAACAGACAGTGCTTATGAAATTATTATCGAAGATGATGGCGTTGGTTTTGATGTAAACGAGAAAAAGAACGACGGACGTTCCCACGTCGGAATGGAAAACACAAAAAAACGCCTGCATGACATGTGCGGCGGTGAGGTTATTATTACAAGCGTTATAGGAAAAGGAACAACAGCAAAAGTGATCTTACCCAAGGAGGGACAAACATATGAGAATACTGTGCGTTGACGACGAGCCGCTGGCACTGAAGATGCTTGAAATGTCGGTCAAAAAAGCCAGGCAGGATGCAGAGGTCTTATCTTTCATGAAACCAAAAGAGCTGCTCGAGGCAGCTAGGGACGGCGGTTGCGATATAGCCTTTCTTGACATCCATATGCGCGGCATGACCGGAGTTGAGCTTGCTAAGGAGCTGAAGGCGGTAAACCCAAAAATGAATATTATCTTTGTAACGGGTTTCTCGGAATATACAGGTGAGGCTATGCGTCTGCATGCGAGCGGCTATATCATGAAGCCCGTCACCCAGAAAAAGGTCGAAGAAGAACTTGCCGACCTGCGTTTTCCGATCGTGCCCAAAAAGAATGCAAAGCTCAGAGTACAATGCTTCGGAAACTTCGATGTGTTCACGCCGGGCGGCGATCACGTCCGTTTTGAGCGCAGTAAATCAAAAGAAGTTTTCGCCTACCTTGTTCATAAGCAGGGCAGCTCCTGCACCACGCGTGAGATCTTTGCCGCGATCTTTGAGGATGCGCCTTATGATAAAAAGCTGCAAAATCTGTTGCAGACCTATATTTTTGCCATGATAAAGAGCCTTAGGGCGGTGGATGCGGAGGACGCGGTAGTTCGAAGCTACAACGCTTTAGCCGTTAATCCCGATGTGCTCGACTGCGATTATTACCGCTTCAAGGAGCTTGACGCAGGCGCAGTCAACTCCTACCAGAACGAATATATGAGTCAGTATTACTGGGCCGACTTCCTATTTGACAATTATTTGGATGACTAATAGGACCCGGTCCCTGCTTCAAGCTCCTTAGCACCGTAAAGGAAAAACAAGATCACGGGAATCGCGTATATGACAGTGGCTGCAAAGGTTATTCCTATGGCATTTTCCCTGATACCTGAAAGATAGACCGAAAGCGGATACATATTTGCATCGTTAAACATTATGATCGGGAGCTCGACCTGACTCCACCCATCCACCAATATCAGCATTCCCAAAGCGATCAGTTCTCCCTTACAGAGAGGAAGCACCACGTTTAAAAACAATCGTTTTTCTCCTGCGCCGTCGATCTCTGCCGCCTCAAACAGTTCCACAGGAATCCTCTTCATATACCGTGTCAAAAGATACACACAAAAAGGCGAGAATATCCCCGGAAGCCAGAATGCCGCCCATGTGTTTAAAAGCTTCAGCTCTTTTACAGCATAATAATTCGGAATAACTGTGACCTGTTTCGGCAGCATCATAAGCACGAGAAAAATCATCAGGATCGCCTTAAATAATCTTCCTTTTCCTCGTGCCAGCCCATAAGCTGTAAAAGATGAAACTGCCAGCTGGAAAATAACTACCGGGGCCACCAGAAAGACCGAATTCCAAAATCTGTACAGATAATCGGGGGATGCTATCAAAACATTTACATACTGCGACAAGGAAAAAGCTCCTGCCACCCCGCCGTTTTGTTCCAGGGCTTCCTCGATGGTAGAAGAAAAGATGTTTTCCACAAACTGCCCGGTAAAGAAGGAGCCTAAAAGATTAATAATAGGCGGAAAAAGCGCCAGAAATACCACGATGGCGCAAAAAATAATATACACCGGAGTGAAGATCCTCTTTTTCACTGCTCCATCCCCCTTCCGTACCGCTTTTCAACCGCGATCAAAATCACAGACAAAGCGACCACCGAAAGCATTACGACAAGAGCGGCAGCAGACATTTTTGAGTAATTCATCATCCCCATTGTATTGCTGAGATAATGCGATATAAGATATACCGAAGTAGGCGGATGTGACCCGTAGATCAAAAAGACCTCCCTGTACATTCCGAATGAACTCATGATCGACAAAAGGACACCGAACACTATGGATGGCGAAATGCTCCTGAGCTTGATCTCGAAAAAGATCCTGATAACGCCCGCGCCATCCAGCTTTGCAGCCTCTATGATGTTTTGATCCGCCTTTAACAAACTTCCCCCAAAAAGAAGTACCATGTACCCCATATTTTTCCAGAGGAACAAAAACAATATAAAAAGCATCGCATATTGACTCGATACAGAATGACTGTCGCCAACTCCGATAGCCTGAAATACTCCGATCAAAAACCTGCTATGGTCTGTAAGCATGGAAAACACCAGTGCAATGGATGCTGCCGGCATAATGAACGGAATCATCATTATGGTCTTTAATGCCGATGTGAACCGTTTTGCGTGGCTTATAAATTCGGCCACCGGCAATGAGCCCGTGATCAGAAGAAACGTCCCTGCAAGCGCGAGAAATGCAGAGTTTAAGATAGCATGTCTGAAGGCATCATTTCCGAATAACTCTGTGAAGTTTTTAAATCCCGCAAAATTGCGTGTCAGGGCATTATCGCTAAAAGAAAAACCGACCACAGTTGCAAACGGTTTCAGGAAAAAAATATACAATCCAACAAGCCCGGGGATCATAAAACAAAAAGCCCTTATATTCTGTTTTCGCTCCCGTCTGCTATGGCCATACCGGCATGTCGCCGTATCATTCATGAAGATTCCTTTCCACCACAACAATATCCTTATCACAGTATTGAGAATCATTATCTTTTACGACCTCATCCCCCCAGCCCAACTGGGCGGATATGGCAACGATTCCCTGTGCGGTATCTGTTTTCAATAGATCTACATTTACTTTATTCAAATAGCAGCGTTCCCCAAGCGGTGTTTTTTTTCGCACGACCTCAAACACATACCAGCCATGTTGTTCATCATAGCAGCAGGCATTTGTCGGAACTGTCATATCATAATACTCTTCTCCGATCAATGCCCCGTCTATCTTACAACTATTCACATGCGGCACAGTAATGCTCTGAAAATAGTTGGAAAAGAACGTTAACGCGGCAAGCAGCAGCAAATACGCTCCTAAAAGTATCAGTATCCATTTCCTATAACCTTTTTGTCTGCCATCCGTTTTTTTATTTTCTTTCATCAGCATATAACCTTATACGCTCTGCAGCGCTCTTTGCTGCCTCTGTCGCAGTGCAGCGGCCCTGAGCATATTCCAGAAGCTCCTCTTTAAGAATGGCCTGCGCATTTGCGTCTGTCTTATCAAGATAATCTGCTTTTTCTATAGCCTCAGCCACTTCATCGACCATCCACTGTTTGGTCGGCGGAATATCATAACATATCCCCTGCCCGGTCACTTCATCAGCAAAACCAATACCTGTCATATAATGGGGATCATCCTGCGGACTTTCATATTCTATAAGGCGGCCGGTCCATTCTTCGTAAACCCTTTTGTTTACCGGCAGTCCGGATTGGAAGCAGGCATCAAGCCCCTGAAATTCTTCCGACAAAACAAATTTCATAAAATCCCAAACTGTCTCCACCTGATCCGTATATACCGGTATGGCCAGTTCAAGTCTGTCTACTATAGCCGTTCCGCTGCCTTCTTTTGTCGGAAAGCCCGCCGCCACGACCTCCTTTGTATCCTCCTGCCCCAACGAGTCACTCATACCAACTGTAAAGTGATGTCCCAAATATACGGAAGCATCTCTTATATCTATCAGATATGATTCTGTTTTATCATTTCGATCACCGGCAAATCTGATCATGTTATTATAATACCCGCTCAAAGTCTTGTTATGGATCGATAATGCAAAGTATTCTTCAGAAAGATCTCCGTTCGATTCATACATTTCATAATCAGGAAGTCCCGCTGCGAAGGTAAAATATTTTTCAAGTTCATCGACATCAAATATGGCCGCATTCTCATCAGATATATTCCCCAGCGAGAATACGCAAATGTCGTGCAAAAACAGGTCCCGGTTATATGCCTGCCCATAAAGAGAAAGCGGATCGTCCGTATCAAATAATATCGATTCGTCCAGGTGATTTACATCTCCCACATCCGACTTTAAAGCATATTTGGTATTTAGCGAAAAGACCGGAACCATAGTAAAAAGACTGCCCTCCGTCTCGTTCACTCTCCACACATTGGTAAAATACTCGTTTTTGTCAAACTCACTATCCCTTTCCATCAGTTCATACAGGTCGATAAACAGCCCTTTATTCAAATACTCATCTCTGTCTGCGACGGTATCTATTCCGGAAAGACATATGATATCTCCTGCCGTCTTATCCATGAGATCACTGTTGAATTTATTCAATATCTCTTCCATAGAGGAGTCGATGGCATACCTATCATAATAAGATTTTATAGTAATCTTTACATCAGATGATCTTTCATTAAAACTGCGCACAGCAAATCTTAAATAATCAGGGCACCTAAGGCACGCCACTGTTATTTCCCTTTTCGCCGCTGCATCAGAAGGCCTTAGCACCCTCCTCTCCACATCGGCGGAGGTCCTGTTTTTCAGGACTATCACATATCCGCCGTCATCTAAATCCCTGACCATCTGTATTTCTTTGCGTCATCACCAAGCGTCACTCTGTACAAACGGTCGTTATCCAAAGCCAGAAGATCCGAATATTCTCCGCCGTACACAGCCTGTATTCCCGACATTCCTTCAAACATATATCTGTCAGATAAAGATTCAGCTATGTCAAGCCTTTCGACGTAAAGATCACTCTTGGAAACAGTTGCGGCGATCAATGTATTGTCTTTCCGTCCGTTTATAAAAATACCGGGATAATCAGTCGGGATAGTGACAGTTTGTATCACATCTCCGTTTGCATCTATCTGATAAAGAATCCCATCTGAAGGCGAGACAAGCCATAATCCGCCTTTCATATCGGAAAAAGCCGAAAACACCGCCTCTTTTCCCGAAATGAAGTCCATGACAGGTTTGTGAAAAAGCAGATCTCCCGCTTTCGAATAGGCATACAATTCCTTTTGTGAAATTCCTTCTTCCTGACGATTTGTTTCAACGATCAAAAACAGGTTATCTTTGCTGCAATATAACTTGCTGACCATGTTATCAGAGGGTATTTCCGGCAGCATAATCACCGTTTCTTCCCCGTTTTCGAACTTTCTGAGAAAATGGTCTTTTCCGGTATTTGCTTCATTTACATCTGAATCGCACATATATATAGCATCATTATCTTCGACATAAGTGAACATCCAGTTAGTGATATAACTGTATTTTTCTCTTGTCATGTCAAAAACTACCGGAGATATCATCTGCGTTAAGGATACCTTTTTTTGCTCCGCAATGTTTACATTGTTTTTGCTTTCTTCTTTATTGATGTATGACGTAACCACAGAAGTTGCATCTGTGTCTGTACCTGCCTGTTCCGGGTCCGGTACGGCGCACCCCGACACCGCCATGATAACAAGCCCCAATAATGCAGGCGTTTTTTTTATAAACCTGAAGAGACTTTTTATGTTGCTTACTCGCATACCTGCCTCCTTTATGATATCGATATATTACCAACAAATATCCCCAAAGTCAACGACCTTGGGGATCCGGATCAATAGGTGTCCATATAACCGGCAATAGAGACATGGGCACCCGAACCATAGGTTCCGTCAAAACAAAAATATGCATCATATCCCAGTGTGGCGGCATAATACGAATAATCCTTATAAAAACTGTGCGTATTAGATCCAATAGTATTATAGACATATAAAATAGGATTGTTTTTGTTGTACATGTTTATTCTATAAGAATCGCTGACATTGTACATTTCACTACAATTAATTACAAAACGTCCGCTCGTCTCAACATGGAAATAATAATTTGAGTATAGTTTATAATGATTTATATACGCAGAAAAACTATAATGCCCCAAATGCATTGCCAAGGCTTGTTCATGCGTTATCCCATCCGGTTGATACAAACCCCATTCGGCGGTTGGCACATTATATCCTGCCTGCGTATCAATCGGGTTAAAACACAAAACAAACAAAAAGATCACTGACAAAAAAAGTTTTTTCATAATTCTATTTGCAAGATATGCTGACGGCTTCTTGCTTTTACCTCCATTTCTTCATTTCAATTTCCTGTCTTCAAACTCTGCAATCATCTTATCAGCTCATCAGGCACTTTCGGCTGACCTATGAACATACGGCATGTCGTTACCATTGGTATCAACGTTAATACACCAACCAAT
>CADAQV010000060.1:0-7753 GCA_902790095.1 uncultured Lachnospiraceae bacterium
CGAACGAGCCTGTGCACACCGTTTTCACTGCGCAAAAGCCCGTAAGCATTTACACCCGTTACCTGGAATGTGACGGATTTGATGCCGGCCTCGTCGCCGTCGAGCCTGTCAAGCTCTTCTACCGCAAATCCCTTCGATGCGGCCCATCTGGTATACATGCGGTAAAGCATGCCCGCCCAGTCGCAGGATTCGGTTCCGCCTGCACCCGCGTTCAATTTAACGGTAGCCGAGCACGAATCGTATTCTCCGTCAAGAAGCGTGGCTATACGCATCTCGTCAAGACCTTCTTTGAAATTGTCCATCATCTCCTGTATTTCGGGGATGACAGAGGCGTCGTTTTCCTCATAGCCCATTTCTATCAGGAGCTGTATCTCTTCGTACATGTTTTCAAGCTCTTTGTATTCGTCAAGCGTGCTCTGAAGAGAACGGAGCTCCATGGATATCTTCTGGCTCTTTTCCACGTCGTTCCAGAAATCGGGGGCTTCCATGTACATATTAAGCTCGTCAATGCGCGCCTTTTTGCCGGGAATGTCGAGTGCGTTCTTCATTTCCTTAAGCAAAGGCTCTGTCTGTGATAATGTGTATTTAAACTGATCAAGTTCGACCATAATGATTCTCCGTTTTTAAAAGCAGGCCGGACACATCAAAGGTGTTTCCGGCCCGCAGGCTTTTAGATGGCAGATTTGCCATGACACTGTTTGTATTTGAGACCTGAACCGCAGGGGCATGGATCGTTGGGATATACCTTCTTTTCAGCCCTCTTCTTAGGCTGCTTTATTGCGGATTCATCCTTGTTCGTTCCTGTTACCTTTGCAACCTGTTCACGTTCTACCTTCTGCTCTACCTTTACACGGTACAGCATCTTGACGGTATCGATCTGAATGTTGAGTGACAGCTCATCGAACATGTCGTAGCCGAGCATCTTGTACTGTACGACAGGGTCTTTTTGTCCGTATGACTGAAGCCTTATGCCCTGACGCAGCTGGTCCATATCGTCGATATGATCCATCCACTTGGAGTCGATGACCTTAAGAAGGACGACACGCTCTATTTCTCTGAACTGATCGATATTTTCAAATGAAGCTTCCTTTTCCTCATAGAGCTTTATTGCCTGCTCTTTTAAGGTGTGGATAAGTTCATTCTTTTTATAGCCTTTGAGCTGGTCTTCGCTGAGTACGATAGGCTCTAAAGGAATGATCTGAAGAAGGGACTTGTTCAGTTCTTCGATATCCCAGTCAGCAGGTGACTGCTCGTCGGAGATGAGCCTTCCCACTTCCATTTCTATGATGGTGTTGATCATATTTAAGATATGATCTCTCATGTTTTCGCCGTTAAGGACCCTTAAACGCTCGCCATAGATGATCTCACGCTGTTCGTTCATTACGCGGTCGTATTCGAGAAGGTTCTTTCTGGTAGCGAAGTTGTTGCCTTCGATCTTGGACTGAGCCGTTTCTATTGCTCTTGAGAGCATCTTGTGCTCGATCTGCTCTCCGTCCCTGATACCCATGGCATTGAATATCTTCATGAGTCTTTCGGAACCGAAGAGTCTCATGAGGTCGTCTTCAAGGGAGATGAAGAACCTTGATTCGCCCGGGTCTCCCTGACGTCCGGAACGACCACGAAGCTGATTGTCGATACGTCTTGATTCGTGGCGTTCTGTACCGATGACATAAAGGCCGCCGGCTTCCTTTGCTTCGGGGTCAAGCTTTATATCGGTACCACGGCCGGCCATGTTGGTCGCGATGGTAACGGAACCGTGATGGCCCGCATCTGCGATGATGGCAGCTTCCTGTTCATGAAACTTGGCATTCAAAACGTTGTGCTGTATGCCCTCACGCTTTAACATTGCGCTTATAAGTTCCGATGTATCGATATTGATGGTACCTACAAGGACGGGCTGGCCTTCCTTGTGAGCCCTTACCACTTCGCTTACGACTGCCTGATATTTTTCCTTTTTGGTCTTAAAAACCGCATCCTGCTGATCGATACGTGCTATGGGCTTGTTTGTGGGAACCACAACAACGTCCATTCCGTAGATGTCACGGAATTCGGCTTCTTCTGTTTCGGCGGTACCGGTCATGCCGGCGCGCTTGTCATATTTATTGAAGAAGTTCTGGAATGTGATGGTCGCAAGAGTCTTGCTCTCTCTTTTGACCTTTACCTTTTCCTTTGCTTCTATTGCCTGATGGAGACCGTCCGAATAACGGCGACCGGGCATGATACGTCCTGTGAATTCATCTACTATTAAGATCTCGTCGTCCTTTACGACGTAATCCTTATCCTTGAACATGAGGTTGTGGGCACGAAGCGCAAGCTCCATGTTATGCTGGATATCGATGTTTTCGGGATCGGAATAGTTTTCGATATTGAAGAATTCCTCTACCTTTTTGATACCGTCTGCGGTAAGGGTAACTGTCTTCTGCTTTTCGTCTACGACAAAGTCACCTGTCTCTTCGGGTACCTCGCCCATGATGAGATCCATTCTGCCGACCTCTGTGGTGGTACCTTTCTGAAGGCGGGTAGCCATGTAATCGCAGACTTCGTAAAGCTTTGTGGACTTTCCGCTCTGGCCGGAAATGATAAGAGGTGTTCTTGCTTCATCTATCAAAACAGAGTCGACTTCGTCGATGATGGCGTAATGAAGGCCGCGCAAAACGAGCTGTTCCTTATATATGACCATGTTGTCACGAAGATAGTCGAAACCTACTTCGTTGTTCGTAACATAAGTTACGTCACACGCGTAAGCCGCCCTTCTTTCGTCGTTGTTCATGCTGTTAAGCACGCAGCCGCACTTTAAGCCCAAAAATTCATGCACTCTTCCCATCCATGAAGAGTCACGGTCTGCAAGGTAATCGTTTACGGTAACGACATGTACGCCCTTGCCTTCGAGTGCGTTTAGATAAGCCGGAAGGATGGACACCTGTGTTTTACCTTCACCTGTTCTCATTTCGGCTATACGGCCCTGATGAAGGATGATACCTCCGACGACCTGAACATAGTAATGCTCTGTGCCGAGAACTCTTCTGGTTGCCTCTCTTGCAACGGCAAAAGCTTCTACAAGCAGATCGTCCAGAGTCTCTCCGTTTTCAAGCCTCTCTTTAAATTCAGCTGTTTTAGCTTTAAGTTCATCATCACTCATTGCCATCATGGTGTCGCGAAGAGCCATGACCTTATCCGCTATGGGATATATCCTCTTCAGCTCATGCTGGCTATGTGTTCCAAATATCTTCTTGACGAGTCCCATTAATATATGCTCCTAACAATTATATCTTAAAACAACACGGAGTATATCATAACATTTTTTCGGATAGTATGCAAGACTTTTATTTAATACAGAAGGGAGGCCCATACAGCCTCCCCCTGTTACAGGTATTTAAATAATGAAAAGAAATGATTATCCCCTCTGCCTCCATGCGCGGACGCCTATCACTATCTTTCCGCCCAGACCTTCATTTATCATTCCGGCTTTTAGCGAAACCCTTTTTGGCTTTCCGTTTATCATCAGGCGGTAATTCAGGGTAAAACTGCCCTTTTCCCTGATGGCATCGAGTACCTTTTCCTTTGAAAATTTATCATAAAACTCTTTAAAATCATCCGGATATATGTGTTTTTCGACATCTATCAATGCCTGCTTAAAGAAATCAGGACCTTCTTTTGCCGTTTGAAGGCTGTCGAGTTCCTTTGATGCACTTAATTCGATATAATGGTCGGTTTTCAGATCAACCGTGTAAAGGGCGATATATCCGTCGGAAATAGCAAGGATTCTCGTAAGAGCGTCTCTTTCCCTTTGAAGGGCCTCATAATGCTCTTTCTGTTTCATGTGGGCATCTATGGTACTTATACCTATTATAATGCGCTTTCCGTCAGGCTGAAGCCTTGTGGCCTTCATGGTTACATATACAGGTGTTCCTGTGTCAATCAGGCGGTATGTCGCGGTGAAAACACCCTGTTCGCCTAGTTCTTTAACTATGTTTTCTTTGGTAAACAAAGCAAGGAACGGCTTTCTGTCTTCTTCGTAGATACGCTGCATCGACTCGCATTTTGCCGACTCAAAGAAATCCTCTCCGTGTCTTTCCATTGCCAGTTCTTCACCGCCCACGGATGAAGTATATTCGACAAATCCGTTAGTTTCCATATCAACGACATAGATATTGTAGTAGTCAGAGGCAAGTGCTCTTGCAAGATCCTCATATGTGGTCTTTTCATCCGGCTTCGTTATAGATAGCACGGCAACCATTACGGCAATATCTCCTGTGACCGGATTGACACCTATACGTCTTGCGAAGGAATGGATAACCGATCCATCCGGCATTCTTCCGTTATAATACACCCTGCCGTCCTTTTCGGTTATGCTCTTTTCAATATTAAGCAAAAACGGAGTTTCATGTTTTTTAAATGATGTGCCGACAGCATTAAGATCAAATCCATAATATTTTTTAATAAAACTTCGATATGACGGATTGCTGCGGACAAATCGCGAAGTCCCGTTCTTTATTTCAAGAACTCCGATAGGTATCGTATCAAAGACATCCTTTAACGAATTCTCTCCGTTGTTTGAAATGGCATCAAGATCATACAGATTCAGGCAGCCGATAGCGGAGAAATACTCTGATTCTTCCGGATTTTCAAACCCGATCTGGATCCCTTTTCTGTATCTTTCAAGGATCTGTTCGAGCGGTATCGGGCGACAGAAATAATAGCCCTGCAGCTTTGAGCATCCTATTTCCTGTAAAAACATCTTCTGTTTTTCAGTTTCAACACCTTCACATACAGTGTCGACTCCAAGAGCTGTCGCCATTTTCATGAGCTCTGTCAGGATTATCTTTCCGGATTCTCCTTCGTCAAGCTTTCTCATGAATGACATATCAAATTTTATGAGATCAAATTTAATGCTCTGCAAAACATCAAGCGATGAATAACCGCTTCCGAAATCATCCATCCATACATGAAAACCGAGTGAACGGAATCTTTCGACCTGCTTTTTCATGAAATCAAAATCGCTTCCGATAACACTTTCGGTGATCTCTATTGTGATATACTCTCTTTTTATCTTTGCGGCGTCAACACGTTTTCTTATTTCTTCCACAATATCGCAGGCATCAAAGTCTGCCCTTGAAAGATTGATGGACTGCGGAACGATAAACAGCCCCGCATCCTTTTGATGGCCGAGCTTTTCAAGCACCTGTTCAAGAATGCAAAGATCAAGTTTATATATCTGACCGCTCTCTTCAAGCGCGGGAATAAAAGCGGCAGGAGACATAAATCCCTTTTCGGGGTCTATCCACCTTGCAAGTGCTTCTTCATCGCACACACGCAGGTTTACGGCTCTGACGATGGGCTGGTAATAGACCTTTATCCATCTTTCCTTTATTGCCCGGTCTATATTTTCTTTTATATACTGCCTTTGATCGACATCATTTCGCATTTCTATGTTATAATGATTGAATGCAGATGAATATGTGCCCTTTAATTCCTTGCAGGCAAATTTAGCCCTGTCACAGGCCATGCTTACAGGAACATCTTCTATTCGCCAAGGGTAGATACCCACATGTACAGGCAGCGACTTGCTCTCATAAAGCTCGCTGTGTTCACGGAATATGGCTGTGAGCTTGTCTTCAAGGCCTTCCTCTTCCGCAAATACAGCAAAATGATCCGCTCCGATACGGCAGCAGTTTTCATTGCTGAATTTCTGTATCAGAGTCCTTGCAAAAGATTTTAATAATTTATCTCCTTCGGAAAAACCGTGCTTGGTATTGAAAAACTTCATGCCGGAAAAATCCATATACATGAGCACGGGCTGTCCGCCGTTTTTAAGTATGGTCTCCTTGCCGGCCTCCGCAAGCTCAAAAAAGTATGTCATGCTCGGAAGCCCGGTAAGATAATCATACTGGCTGGCTTTTATTAAGCTCAATTCGTGAAGCGCGTTGCTGAAAGACTTGCTGACTTCTAAACCATCAACAGGAGATCCTTCGACATATGTTCCTTCATCGGTATACCATACCTGGGCAAGACGAACGCCGTCTTCGGTATATACATGCTGTCCCATTGCATGGACGACAGTGTAATCCGAAGAATCCTTCTTTCGCGTACGATATATGACTTCGTATTTGCCCTCCCCCGTTGCAAACTCAAGCGCAGCATTGGCAATTCTCGCAACATCATCGGGATGCGTGTCCTTATACATGTCATTATCCATGTCATAGATGCCTTCTTCACGCTTGTCATACCCGAAAAGTTCAAGAAAACCGTCGGACAAAAGCAACGTCACCACACGTTTGTCTAAAAACTGATATACCGCAAAAGGCTGCTTCAGTTTTTCGAGCACAGATTTATTTACAGTAGAAAATACGTATTTTTCCATAGGCTCACCTTTTTTCGTGCTCTGATAAAGACTACAGTGAATCATACCTCTTTTGAAGCTCTATCATGTGATTTCTGCAAGCAGTGATCTCGCCGGTGTATTTGTTGAACCATTCTACATCGGCGTCGTTAGGCTCCTCCTGAAGAAGGATGGCCTGAACAAGCGCAGACTGGGAACGCGACCTCTTGCGCTCTATTTCCACAATGGTCTTTCTGCAGGTCTTTATCTCTTTCTTTAATCTGCCCTTTTCACTCATATCATTTCCTTCTCTTTCTTTATGTTAGAATGTTGAAAAAGTTTTGAAAGCTACCTTTAATACCCTTTAAGATCGATCGAATCAACGACCGCCCTTATCTCATCATAACCCTTATCCAAGTTTGCAAGGATATCATCTATTCCCTGCTTTGCCTCGGCAAGCTTTTCCTTCATCTGCTCCGGATATTTTAAAAACACCGTATACAGCTCGCCGATCGCTTTCTGTTCATCCGTAAAATCGTTTATCAGCACTGCAAACGAATTGGCCGAACACATATCCGCAACGAGATGTCTGTATCTGAATTCAAAATCGCCTTCCGCATTTTGATAATACTTTATATCCTCACTGACTGTTTCGAGGCATTCCCTGTATTCTCTTCTGTATGTGCGCTGAACCTCTTTTGTTTCTTCTATATAAAGCGCAATAAAAACAAGCAGTGCAACGAATGTGATGATCGAAAAGGTTACCGCACGGACAGTCTTTTTCTTCATCAGGTATTCCTGTCCGATGTCACGGTAGGTATAATTGATCATCTGATCGGCATTATTTTTCTTCTTTATCTTTGCCATATTCTTTTGTTTCCTGACTATCCTCGTCTTCTTTCTTATCTTCTTCGTGCTCGCGGATATATTCTTCCACTGCCGTTTTTTTCAGCTCTTCTATCTTTTCTTCAAGCTCTTTTTGCTGCTCGGCAGCTCTTTCGTCTTTATCCTTCTTTCTTTCTTTTTCGACTTCCTTCATCAGCTTTGTGACTGTTCGAAGTTCAAATATCGAAACGAAGAATATCGGAATGACTACCAGTATCAAAAGGAGCTTTCTGGCGTCCGCAAATGAGCTCAGCCAGTTAAAAAGTCTTGCTCTTCCTATATAACGGCCTGCGAGGCGTTCTCTTCTTACCGGATATTTGTCCGCAATGGGATTGGCGTCGCCTTTCACCTTAAAGGTTCCGTCATCATTTATGGCAACGACCCTGTGTATCACAAGTTCATCCTTTATTTCGGGATCATCGGAATAAAAGGCTATCATGTCATCTATGCCGACATCATCCGGGGAGATCCTGTCTATAAAAATGTATTCCCCTGTGTAGATCGAGGGTTCCATGCTGCCGGTAACGACCCTTATGATGCTTTTTCCGA
>CADAQV010000060.1:7768-11584 GCA_902790095.1 uncultured Lachnospiraceae bacterium
CGATGAAGCACAGATCATAACATATGCGAGGCATCCGGCCGCAAGGAGCAGAATTACCCAGGAAAGGCATGATACTATCTTACCTGCCCTGCTCTTTTTGGGGGCCGGACCGTTTTGCCCCGTTTCTTCATCCGTCAAGATCTCATCGCTCACCTAATGCCTCCTTGATCTGTCGTTCCTTTTCCTTTCTGGACATTGACTTGATCTTTCTTCTCATCTTTTCAAACAGTCCAACCTTGTACTTCTTGTACAACTTCTTCATGTTTGCATTGATCTGAGCCTGTTCTTCGGCAGTGCGTTTAGGCGGAACATATACAGGCTTGGGCTTGTTCTTTGCCGCCTTTCTCTTCTTCATCTTGAACTTGATATCTGCTATGTCGCGGCGTATCCTGTACTTCGTATCGGGAGAGTATTTGCGGTAGTAAACCTCGTAAACCTCTCTCTCTGCCTTTGCCTCTTCGTGTATCTTCTTTGCCTCGGCACGCTTTGCAAGTATCTTCTTGTATTCGGGATTGTCCGTATCTTTGGGGATATATCCAAAGATCACAAACAGCAGCCACATGAAAAATCTCGGGATAGCATATATCGGATTCTTTGAATACTGTTTTCTTATGACATCGAAAGGCTTGTTCTCGTAGTATGCCCTTTCCGCTTTGAGACGATGTGCACGCTCTTCTTCTTTTCTTTCCTTTTCCTTGCGGGCGGCTTCGATCTTCATTCTCGCAGCGATGGTCCTCGGGCTTTCGTACATGTCGTGCTTGCCCATAACGGCTTCCGCCTCTTCGACCTTTTCGTGAGAAATCTTTTCGCCTATGCCCTCTTCTCCTGCAAGCTCTTTTTCAGCTTCGGAGATCTCATCACCTGTCTCGCCGCCTAAATTATCATCGCTGCCGGCAAATCTTTCGGCAATAGCCTTTGCCTCTTCGCTGTCAACTTCCTCGGCCGCCTTTTCAGCCTCTCTCTTGGCGATGACTTCGGCCATGGCTGCCGCTGCTTCATCGATCTCTTCACCGGAAACAGAGCTGTATGCGGAAGATGTTTCCTCGACAAGCTTTCTCTGATCGTACCACTGGGTATCGACGCCTTCGGCATATCCGAGGTTTGTACGCATCTCCTTTTTCTGTTCGGCGATCTTTTCTTTTTCGAGCCTTATGCGCTCTGCTTCCTCGGCCGCAAGTCTTGCTTCTTCGGCAAGTCTTCTTTCTTCTTCGAGTCTCGCCTGCCTTTCGGCTTCAATTCTTTCTCTTTCTCTTTCTTCGGCTTCGATCTCGGCCTTGCGCTTTTCAAGCATTTCCTGGATACGCTTGGCCTCTTCTTCTTTTTCGCGCTTGATACGCTCGCGCTCCTCGCGCTTTGCCTCTTCTATCCTGCGCTTTTCTTCAAGCCTTTCTTCGCGCTCCTTGCGTCTTCTTTCGGCCTCCTCCTCCGCGGCGATCTGTTCGAGTCTTTCCTTTTCTCTTGCCGCATAGAAGTTCTTTTCTATTTCGATAGCCTTGTTTATTTCTTCAAATATCTCATCGGAATTTCCCGGAACCGTCCTTATGAATTCCTCTGTAACGCCTCCGGTAACGTAGCCGACAGCCTCATCGGCATGAAGCTCGTAGTTTCCGGAAAGCAGTTCTCTTCCGTATTTCTTTATGATCCTGGGCTCTGCGCCCTTGATCTTTTTGGTACCGAGCTCGGGCAGGTCAAATTTGTCCTTATCCACACCCGAAACTGTCTTAAAGAGTAAAAGATTGCAGGCTACCAGCTTATACAGGTCATCTATATATTCCTGTTCCGGCTTTACTGCAGTGTCTTCAATATTTATTTCGTAACCTATCTTGTCATAGCTTAAAATGTACTGCCACAATGCCAGACATGCTTTCATGTCAACGTTTTTCATTATGGCATTCGTACGCATGATGGGTGGACGGACGAAATTGTTTCCGAGTGTCTGGCAAAGCTCTGAGCCCTTGTAGCCTTCTATGGTCTTCATGAGCTTTTCGACTCTTTGCCAGATGGTGTATCCACCGTCATTTCTGGCTTCAAGGCTTCTGGTATTGTCTATGGAAAGCTTTACGGCCATAGCGGAGCCGTTGCCGTCATCTATCTCGGTCTCGAAATCCATGGTAAAGACTTCTTCGTCCTTTGATATCTGCGACAGTTTCTGATACCTGATCATCAAAAAACCGTAAAGTCTGTCTATAAGTGTGTTTATAAACCTGTTTTCGTATGTCGCAAGGCTTTCTTCCTTATAAACATTTAAAAGCTTTGAAGGTGTTATCCTTCCTGTCTTTTTGTCTACGCTCTGGATAAGATCGGTGTGCTGCGCAAGGTGCTTTACAGACTCAACCGTAACCTTTTTTGACAGAGCTATAGGAACGATCTCTTCTACGTCTACGATCGTTCTTCCGGGGTTTCTGACGATGTTGTCAAGATGGATCATCCCGTTTTCGATGGCTTCGACCCACGATACATCGATGGCCTTTTCCATCATCTTACGATTCAGGGAGATCGATGCGCGGCCGGAACCGACAAGTTCGTCCATCGTTTTAACGAGCTCGTTGTCACCAAGCCCGTCGATAGACTCTTTAAATTCGTCATACCATTTGTCGTATGTCTCGTTCAAGCCGCTCGCGTCCCTTCTGTAAGATTTTTGTTACTGTAATTTCGATTAGAACAATTTCTGAAGTCTTTCAAGATAAGCAACCGATTCGTTCATCTTGTTTCTTCCGAAAGACTTGTTGATATAATTTACAAGCTCTTTGAGCTCGTCCCTTAACATTGCAAGGTTTAATGATTCGAACTTTCTGAATATCTTTGTTGCAAGAACATAGTCGATACCGTCAAGTTCATCGCCGCCGCAGGCAACATATACGGGAACAAAGAGTCCCATCTGCTTGATGATACGGTTACCGAAAGCCACTCTGAGCTTTTCGATTACCCAAAGGTCAAGCTGCTGGATCTTCTTCATGTTTTCCTGTGATATAGGATACTTTTCGAATGCTTCGGCAAAAAGTGTATTCAGATGATCGTAGCTTAAGTTCAAAGGCTCGGTGTCGGGTGCATTGAATGCAACACCCTTTGCATCGAGGTTGATGGGCTGGGCACGGTCGTATACCTTATCGGAGATCGCATATGTGGAATCATCGTTGTTAGCGGTTCCGATATACCATATGTTCTGAGATATCTTAAGGCGCCCATGATCGAGCTTTTCGGGGTCGGTGCTCCATACGCTCGGAACAAGGTCAAGTTCCCATTCGTCTGCGTTGGGCATTTCAAGGATGGACAGCATTTCGGCGAAATAGTACTCTATACGCGCGATGTTCATTTCATCCAGAAGGATAAGGTTTACATCGTCGTTGTACATTGCCGAATAGATCCTTTTAAGAACTTCGGTCTCGTTGAAGTTCTTGGTAAATTCATTGAAATAACCAAAAAGTTCGGTACGGTCACGCCATGAAGGCTGTACGGATGCCATAGTCGTATCTACGCCAAGGAACTTTCCGAAAGAATAAGGAAGTGAAGTCTTACCTGTACCGGAAATACCCTGTAAGATGATGAGCTTTGTGGAAGCCATACCTGCAAGGAAGAGCCTTACCGTCTTTATGTCATAGAACAGATGCATGCGCGAGCAGGCAAAATTGCGGTAGCGTTCGCATATCTCCGAAAGAGTGATCTCGTTGTCGTATTCCGGAGGGGTATATGTCTTGTAGAACATATCCACTTCGTAGAGCTTTGAGAAACGTCTCTCGGTAGTGACAAGAACGCCTGAATCCACCTTCTCGCCTTCGCCGCCTTCTCCCTCTTCTCCTGCCGCAGAAAGTCCTTCGG
>CADAQV010000060.1:11606-14228 GCA_902790095.1 uncultured Lachnospiraceae bacterium
TGATCTCGTCTTTTTCCTTTGCCATCTTCATGACTCTTCTCTGAAGAGTTGATATCTCTTCGAGAAGGTCTTCGTTGCTGACAATGGAGTGTCTGAAACGGATGTACTTTCTTACGCACATGATTATGAGCATAACGATAAGCACATAGACCGCAATGACAAGTATGATCGCAAGAATGGCAAGTACCCAGTCACCTGCGCCAAAAGAAGTCGAATGCTGTTTAAAAATGTCTATGTAGTTTTTTATGTTAAAAACCTGCACAAATCCGTTGCCTATGCCGGAAAACATCATTCCGTAGCCTTTAAGCATTTCGGACATGAATGCAAAAAACCATTGAAGAAATCCACCCATGCCTCATTCCTCTTGAATCAACATATTTTTTGTCCCATTAAAGGGGCATATTACTCTTCTTTTTCCTCGGGCGAAGCTTCAGGCGCATCCTCCTTAGCTTCTGCGTTTTTTGTTTTTTCCTCTTCTGTCTGCTTTGCGCCATCTGTTTCACCGGATGCCGCCTTCTGAGCAGCCAGATATTCTTCTATTGCTTTTCTCTTGATCTCTTCCTCGTCAAGTTCAACCTTTTCCGGCTTTTTATATGCCACGAGTGCCACGATGAACTTGTAAAGTTCAAACAGGAAGAAGAGGATCATGGGGAGCAGAATGCAGATGAAGAAGCCCTTCTTTGTCTGAAGGAAATCCATCGCCTTGCCCCAGCTCTTAAGCCTTACGCCTGTCCATTTTCCTACGATATCGGATGAATAAGCATGAAGATCATCTTCTCTGCTGTTGAAATCACCCTTGGTTATAAATGAGATATCCGACTCTGTCTTTACGATCTCTTTTATACGGTGAGTATTAAGCTGTCTCTTTCCTTCGATGATCGTATAGAAAGTGATGACATCGCCCTCTTCAAGCTTGTAGAGGTCGTCTATCTCCTTAACTATGATGATATCATCTTCTTCGAACGTAGGGCTCATGGACCCTGTTCTTACGGTAAGCGGCGAAAAGCCCAAAAACTTAGGAACACCGTTATTGCGATCCGAGGTGAACACTATGAGCGTTACCAAAAATGCAAATATTAAAAGCGCCCAAAGCAGGATATTAATGACTACCTTCAAAACCTTTTTCATCTGTTACTCTCCCATTTAATTATGTATTGTTTTGGGGAATCCCCCGGCTGCCATTGCAAATGCTACGTGGATTCGACGATCCTGAAATTCATGCCAAGCTTCATTGTTCCGCCGATGATATTGTCAAGGCAATCGGGGTCGTTTCCTTCAAGCCAGATGACTATCGTATATTTATCCTTATCTCTCGGTTCAAAATCGGATCTGGAGTTTCTCATGACAAGCGTTGAAGAGAGGAATTCTTCGTCACAGTCGCTTTCTTTTCCTTTTCCGTTTGACTTGGTCTTTCCATATACCGTCTTTTCACCGTTTTCGTATACCGCGACTCGTATCGCTTCGTCCACGCCTTTGGTGACATTTTCGAAATACAATTCTCCCTCATAAGAGATCGTGTCTTCTCCGCCGTTGATGAGATAGAAGGTATATGCTATGTAGTTTTTGCCGTTATGACTGCCGTTTATCATATCGATGTTTTCGGGCAGGTCATTTCCGCTGATATTCGTCATCTCGTATGCGATATCCGCATTCAAAAGAGAGACCGTATGATCATAATCAGGTGTTTCCGAAAGCGTCAGCCCCTGATTGACCATATCGTATTTACTTACCTTGACGGTAAAACTGCCGAACTTATCATAAAAATATGATATAACATATGCCACGGATATGATGGCGATGAGGATTATTACCAAAAGCCCCATGATCCTGGTGATCACGACATGCTTTTTTACCTCTCCGGCAGTTCTTCTAAGTTCAACTATATCCTTGATCTTCTCTGACAAACTGCTCTTCCTTTCTATCTTTAGGTGTATCCTTAAAAAGGCTTATGTATTCTCTTCTTCAAGGATCGCATCTGTTTTCTTTCTTAAATATCTTTCCGATGTGTATTTTCCGGCCAGAGGCCCCGCAACATATCTGCACTCGTTCTGGTAGAGTATCTCGGCCTGGGTCGCATTTGAAATACCGTCTGCTATCGTGTCTGCGCCAAGTCCGTTTACAAACTGGATAACGGAATGAAGTGCGGCATTAGACCTTTCGCTTTTTCCTATGTATCCTGTGAGCTCGCGGCTTAAGATGACATAATCGACCTGAAAATCGGACAGTTTCATAAGGGGCGAGCGGGTACCACCGAAATCGCTTATAAGGAAATGAAAGCCCCTGTTACGGAGGTTTGCTATGACTCTTGCCACCTGCATATTGCCGTCGCGAAGAAGTGTGGGTGAAAGCTCAAAACACAGTCTGTTTGAATCCACTCCCTTTTCGTCTATGTAGCTGACAAGCCTTGTCTCGCATGCACGCTCCATGAGATAGTTCATCGGCATGTATACGGAAAGCCACCTGAAATAGAAATCCCTTTCTTTGAGCTTCCCCATTGTTTCGATGGCCTGTTCCATCTCGAGTTCAAAAAGAGTTATGCTCTGCTTTGAAAGCTCTGCCACGGGCCTGAATGTTTCGGGGGCCAAAGTACCAAGACCGGGTGTATTCAGTTTTGTTGCAGAC
>CADAQV010000061.1 GCA_902790095.1 uncultured Lachnospiraceae bacterium
GGAAAAGGATCCTGAAAAAAGGCGGAAGGATCGTCATTCTGGAATAGGAGGAGTTTATGAAGTATCAGGATCTCGGAAAAACAGACATTAAAGTATCACGTATATCGTTTGGCGCATGGGGCCTGGGCGGAGGCAAAGTCTGGAGTGACATGTCACTGGATGTCAAAGAAATCAGTGACCTTCTTGATTATGCATCAGATCTTGGTATCAATTACATAGATACAGCACCTGTATACGGTATCGGCACAAGCGAAATGATCCTTGGCAGGGTAAGCGAGATCAGGGAAAAGTGCGGCGACAGGGCAGTCCTTCGCGCTCTCCATTTTATTAGCGAAAACGAGCGTGTAAGAAAAGAAGTAGCAGCGCTTAAAAACGAAAACATAGATGAATTCCTTGCTACCGTAAAGGCATCCGGAGATTCGTCCTTCAAATTCCTGCAGAACGTATACACAAATGCGGATGTGATGCATCAGAATGTTTCTCTGGCGCTCCTCGTGAGCGAGGAGGAGCTTGCAGGCGGCAGAGGTGTATGCCGTGTTCACGGCGGAGGCTTTGCCGGCACTATTCAGGCATTTGTTAAAAAAGAGGCAGTTAAGGATTATGTTAAGGCTATGGACTCTCTTTTCGGGGAAGGTTCATGCAAGGTCCTTATGATACGTAAATACGGCGGTATGAAGGTGATCTAAATGAAACAGTATGTTATGGGAAACGGTGCGATAGCCTTAGGTGCTCTCTCATCCGGCATAGGTCTTATAGCCGGGTATCCGGGCACACCGTCTTCCGAGATAATAGAGACCGTTTCAAAGGCTGAGCATGACGGCGTGCATGTGGAATGGTCGGTAAACGAAAAGGCAGCCATGGAGGTCGCTGCGGCGGCAAGCTACAGCGGTGCGAGAAGCATGGTCACAATGAAACAGGTCGGACTCAACGTGGCATCGGACCCTCTTATGTCTCTTGCCTACGTGGGCGTAAAGGGCGGCATGATAGTCGTATCGGCGGACGATCCGGGGCCCATATCATCACAGACAGAGCAGGACAGCAGAAGATTTGCGGAATTTGCCCGTGTGCCTGTATTCGATCCTTCTTCTCCGGAGGAAGCATTCGATATGGTAGGGGCTGCCTATGAGCTTTCGGAAAAATACCACACACCGGTATTTCTTCGCCCCACAACAAGAATATGCCACGCATATGCATCAATAGACGTCCCGGAAGAATACCACAAAAAGGAATACGAAGGTTTTGTAAAGGATTCTAAAAAGTGGGTCATTTTCCCAAGACTTTCCTTTGAAAATCACGCGATGATAGAAAAAAGAAATGCAGTGATATCGCGCGAATTTTCGGACACACCGTTTAATACCTGCGAGGGGGCATCTTCAAAGGCTGTAGTAACGGGCGGTGTATCCTATGCCTACGCCAAGGAATTCTTAAAAGACGATCCGGACATAAAGATCATCAAGGTAGGAACGCCTTTTCCTTTCCCCGATGATTTTGTGCTTAAAGCTTTGGAAGGAACGGATGAGGTCATCTGTTTTGAAGAGCTCAGTCCCTTCCTTGAAGAAAACATATTAAGACTTGCCGGAAAGCATCATCTTGATATAAAGGTATCCGGAAAGCTTGACGGCCTTGTGCCCTCAAGCGGCGAACTTTCCGCAAATGCAGCGGAAAAGATCCTCGGAGCATTTTTTGATATCGCGCCTGAAAGTACGGAGGAAGCAAAGGATGTTCCGCCCCTTCCCGTAAGACCTCCCGTATTGTGCGCGGGCTGTCCTCACAGGGCATCGTTTTATGCGGTAAAGCAGGCCATGAAGGGCAAAAAAGCGGTCTTCTGCGGAGATATAGGCTGTTACACGCTTGGAAATGCCGCTCCGCTTGACATGGTGGACACCTGCCTTTGCATGGGCGCCGGCATCACGATGGCGCAGGGCTTTTATCATATGGAGGATGACTGCACCTGCTTTGCTTTTGCCGGGGATTCCACATTCTTTGCATCGGGCATCACCGGCGTGGTCAATGCGGTATATAACGAGGCGGATATCATCGTCTGCATACTCGATAATTCGACCACGGCAATGACCGGACATCAGCCCCATCCCGGCACAGGCCGCAACATGATGGGCGATATAGTTGAAAAAATAGATATAAAGGCGATTCTTGAGGCTATAGGCCTAAAGAAGGTCGTAACGGTCGATCCCTTAGATCTTGACGCGGCTGTAAATGCCGTAAAGGAATGCGCCGCGGAAAAAGGCGTAAAGGCCATAATATTCAAGTCGCCCTGCATAGCGCTTTCAAAGCCTGCCGGTAAATGTAAGGTTAGCGAAAAATGCATAAATTGCAAGAAATGCATCCGCGAGCTTGGCTGCCCCGCGCTTGTCACAGAGGACGGTCAGGTGAAGATAGACGAAAACCTTTGCACGGGCTGCGGACTTTGCAGACATGTATGCCCCGTAGATGCGATCGGAGGTGCCGCAAATGAATAAGAGCATACTTTTATGCGGCGTCGGCGGACAGGGAACGGTCCTTGCTTCCAAGATAATCGCCGCGGCGGCAATGAATGACGGAAATACGGTCCACTCGGCCGAGACCATCGGCATGGCACAAAGAGGCGGCTCGGTAACGAGCCACGTAAGGATCGGGACGGCATTTTCGCCCCTCATACCTTTGCATGGGGCCGACATGATACTCGCATTTGAGCCGGCGGAAGCCGTAAGAAACCTTGCATATCTTAAAAAAGACGGCCTTGTGATAGTCAACAGGGTGCCTGTCATGCCTATAACAGAAGCGCTTAATGCATCCGGATATGACGGAAGCGAAATGATAGAATACCTTAAAAAGAAAACCGACTGCATCGTATTTGACGGCAGCGGCCTTCCTTCTGCAAAGTTTTTAAACATCGCCATGCTTGGCGTTGCCGCGGGAAGCGGAAGGCTTGGTATAGAAACGGATCTTATCAGGCAGGAGATAGAAAGGCGTGTTCCGCCAAAGTTCCTTGATGCAAATATAAAGGCATTTGAAACAGGTATCCGGACAGGAGGAGAGAACTAAATGAAGCTGAATGAGAATCAGATAAAACTGATAGACGCGCAGATAAAAAAACTTATCGCTTCCGAGAGCTTTTTCGGAAAGATGCTTAAAGAGCACGGAATATACGGAATAGAAAGCCAGGAGGATTTTGAAAAGATCCCCTTTATAGACAAGGCAGAGCTTAGAGATGCTTATCCTTTGGGAATACAGGCTGTGCCGGACGAAGAGGTCGTAAGGATCCATTCATCCTCAGGTACCACGGGAAAACCCGTCATCATTCCCTATACCAAGAAGGATGTCGATGACTGGGCGGAAATGTTTGCAAGATGCTATGAGACGGCCGGCATAACAAAAAAGGACAGGATACAGATAACTCCCGGATACGGCCTTTGGACCGCGGGCATAGGTTTCCAGGCGGGCTGCGAAAGGCTTGGCGCCATGGCGGTTCCCATGGGCCCGGGCAATACCGAAAAGCAGCTTCAGATGATGCAGGATCTTGAGACCACGGTCATCTGCGCAACATCAAGCTACGCGCTCCTTCTTGCAGAGGAGATCAACAAGCGCGGAATAAGGGATAAGATAAAGCTTACAAAAGGCGTTATAGGGTCCGAAAGATGGAGCGATAAGAAGAGGGAATATATAGCAAGAGAGCTCGGCATCGAGCTTTATGACATCTACGGCCTCACAGAGATCTACGGCCCGGGAATCGGTATCAACTGCGACAAGCAGACAGGCATGCACTACTGGGATGATTTCATTTACATCGAGATAATAGACCCGGCAACAGGCAAGACAGTCGAAGACGGCGTAGAGGGTGAGATCGTAATAACCACTCTTGTAAAAGAGGGTGCACCCCTTATAAGATTCCGCACACATGACATTTCAAGGATAATTCCCGGAAAATGTCCTTGCGGCCGCGAATACCCGAGACTTGACGTCATAAAGGGCAGAAGCGATGACATGTTCAAGGTACACGGAGTAAACATGTTCCCCAGCCAGGTGGAAGAACTCCTCGGACGCATCGACGGCGTTTCAAGCGAATACAAGATCGATATCGCGCATGATGATGAAAAGAACAGGGATATCATCATGCTGACCGTAGAGGCCGAAGGCAGGGTAAGCTTTGACGATACCGCGCTTAAGATAAAGAATCTTTTGAAACAGGTGGTGGGCGTGACCCCTAAGGTGGTAGTTGTTCCCGTGGGAACACTGCCAAGATCGGAAAAGAAGACAAAGCGTGTCTTCGATCACAGAGAAGAATGATGATAATTAGGAAACATGTGGTTGCGCCGGGCGCGGCCGCATGTTTTTGTTGAAAAAAAGAAGCGTTTATAGTAAAATGTTCTTCGTATGACCTATTGGAGCCGCGGAGGATGATCTGTTATGAAAAGACTTTTGAAACACGCACTGACTTTTTTTGTCACAGCGTTTTTTTCGATCATATTATTTATGCCCTTCGCCGCCGAAGGCGCCGATGTCACGATCTACGCGCTTGAAGATTATGCAAAGGCTCCCTGTATAATACCTGCCGGTCAGGATTTTTACCAGATACCCTACCGGGTTGTAAATATAACAAGATATTCCGTTTCTGAAGGCGATTCTGTGCAGGTCAGTCCTGCCGGCGTTGTAACGCCAAGACCGTATACCTACTATTGGTACGGGGATACGGGCTATAGCGAAAAACAGGGGGATGAAGAGCCTGACAGGGTGACCACCACATACCATTACGGTGTCTCCACCATAAGGATCTTTGAGGACTCGGTCCCCAGATACATTACGGTCGAACTGAAAAACTATGCGGAAGAATACGCCGACTTTATGATGAATATGTACATCACATCATACGGAGTGGCATCACTATCCGAGTACGACCGTATGGTCTACGCATGCAAATATGTTTCGTCATTCGGCTATTCGGAGGACTGTTCCGGTATTGCCGAAATGATCGCAGCGGGTGAGGGCGACTGCCTGGCGGGAAGCCTTGTGGTTTGCGAATTTTTAAGAAGAGTCGGCATATCGGCTTGCGTCAGGGATGCATCCAAGGATGAAGGGGCAGAGGCGAACCACAGAAACGTCGTTGCGATGACATCTGACGGCAGGCTTTACGAAATAGAGACAGGCTTTAAGGAAAATGCCCCCAGAAGCTATACAATAACGGAAAAGAGCACCGCCTTTTCATACACGGTCTCAGCAAACGATCAGGCAGAGCTTTATTCCTTTGATATGCCGGTGAGCGTTTCGGAGGTGGAGATACCCTCTTATGTAGACGGATATAAGGTCACATCCCTTGCAGACGGCCTCTTTACCGGAAATAAGGACATCAAAAAAGTTGTCTTAAACGAGAATCTGACACAGATCGGGAAAACGGCTTTTGCAGGGTGCACATCCCTTACGGAGATATCAGTCCCGGGTTCAAGCGAATTCTTTTCGGCCCAGGGCGGCGTCCTTTACAACAAAGACAAGACGGTCATATATGCTGCTCCCGCCGTTAAAAACATAAGTATCGCAAAGACGGTGCAAAGGATAGCCGACTATGCGTTTTACAGAAACGATGTGCTTGACACGGTCGTTATCCCCGGAAGTGTCATGATGATCGGATACGGGGCATTCGGAGAATGTGCGTCTCTTAAAACGATAACGGTTACAGGCAAAGGGCTTTCACTGATAGGAGGCAGGGCCTTTTCAGGGTGCACGGCACTTGAAAACTTCTATATTCCCTCTTCCGTAAAGACCATCGGTGAAAACGTGTTTTATCCATACACCGGGTTTACGCAGCTTAAGTTTGGCGGAAATCAAAACGAGTGGAATGCTTCCTGGAGCTTTTACAATAAGTCCGGCGCCGTAACGGTTATATATAATGCGCTGCCGTATCTTGATACAAAAAACACATGGTACACCGAAGGCGTAAAAGCTCTTCTTGAGACCGAGATAATGACGGGCTTAAATGCCACCGAGTTCGGCCCCGAAGTCACCATGTCAAGAGCCATGGTAGCGACCGTGCTCTACCGCCTTGCGGGAAGCCCGGAGGTCGATGAGAGCTGGGATCTTTTCCCCGATGTACCGCGCCGCGCCACTTCGTGGTTTTACAAGCCTGCCTTGTGGGCAAAAAAATACGGAGTCATAGGCGGATATGCGGACGGCCGCATGGGATGTGACGACGACATTATAAGGCAGGATTTTATAAAGATGATCTACTCCTATGCAAAGAGCATAGGAATGGATGTGAGCGTAAGCTCCGCATCATCATACAAGAACAGAGCCGACTGGCAGAATGTTTCGGGCTATGCCATTCCAATGGTGAACTGGGGAGTTGAAAAAGGCCTTATAGGCGTGAACAGCAATATCAATCCCAAAGACAATCTGACAAGAGCAGAGGCTGCGACCATAATAAAGAGATTTATGGATATGCTATGAAAGGAGAAATGTATGATCCTTGACTGGAAAGAGTACGAAAACAGATCTAGACAGGCAGTGGCTGAAGGAATAGTCCTTTTAAAAAATGAAGGTAAGATATTGCCTCTGAAAAAAGGCGCTAAGCTTGCGGTCTTCGGCCGTATGCAGAATAATTATTACAAGAGCGGTACGGGCTCGGGCGGAATGGTAAATGTTTCAAAAGTCTGGGGCATACTTGATGCATTAAAACTCGAAGATGTAGAGCTTGACAAAGAGCTCATGGAAAAGTATGCGGCTTTTGAAAAAGAATGCCCATATGATACAGGTCTGGGTTTCGGTTCCGAGCCCTGGTCACAGCCTGAAATGCCACTCGATGATGAGACGGTGGGAAAGGCAGCTCTTTCCTCCGATATCGCTGTAGTCATAATAGGAAGGACAGCCGGAGAAGAACAGGACTATGTATATGAGCCGGGCGCATACAGGCTTTCGGATGCGGAAAAGGATATGCTTGAAAAAGTCCGCAAGGGCTTTAAAAAGGTCATTCTTTTGATGAATGTGAGCGCTGTCCTTGACATGAAGGAAATAGAAGCGATATCTCCCGATGCCATATTGTATGTATGGCAGGGCGGCGAGATAGGCGGACTCGGCACTGCGGATGTTTTGATGGGAAGAGTAAGCCCGAGCGGACATCTTGCAGACTCGATACTTAAGAATATTGAAGATGCTTCGGCATACAAATATTTCGGAGACCGTGATTCAAACTGCTACAAAGAAGATATTTATGTGGGATACAGGTATTACGAGACCTTTAACAAGGCAGCGGTAATGTATCCTTTCGGCTATGGCCTTTCTTATACCACGTTCAGATTCGAAAAAGATGAATGTACATTCGGAAAAGATACCTGCATTAAGGTGAAGGTCACAAATACCGGCGACAGCAGCGGAAAGGCTGTCGTTCAGATATATGTTTCGCAGCCTCAGGGCGTTCTTGGAAAGCCCGCTCTTGTCCTTTGCGGCTTTGCAAAGACATCTGAGCTTGCACCCGGAAGCAGCGAAGTTGTCGCTGTTGATATAGATGAATACATCTACGCATCCTATGACGATTCGGGCGTAAGCGGCTTTGAATCAGCATATGTTCTTGAAAAGGGCAGATACGGATTTTATTTCGGACAGAACGTAAGGGACATAGAAAAAGCGGGAGGCTATGAGCTTTCAGAGACAAAGCTTATCGAAAAGCTTTCAAGACAGCTTGCGCCCATCGCTCCC
>CADAQV010000062.1 GCA_902790095.1 uncultured Lachnospiraceae bacterium
AAGCCGTAATCCACAAGCGTCGTCTTTCTGGCCCTGTCGCCCGCATACATCGCCCTGACCTGCGGTATGGTCTGGTGGGACTCATCTATGATAAGAAGGAAATCCTTGGGGAAATAATCCATCAAAGTATAGGGCGGCTCGCCGGGCTTTCCGCCGGTAAGATGTCTTGAATAGTTTTCTATACCCGAACAGATGCCCGTCTCTTTTAGGAGCTCGACATCCATGGTGGTGCGTTCCGAAAGCCTTTGCGCCTCCAGGAGCCTGTCCTTTTTCCTAAACTCCGCCACGCACTCTTCCATTTCGGCCATGATGGCATCCGCCGCCTCAAGCATCTTTTCTCTCGGCACGACATAGTGCGATGCCGGAAAGACTGCCACATGCTTTAAGACCGCCTTTACCTTCCCGGTAAGGGGGTCAAAGGTGCAGATCCTGTCGATCTCATCGTCAAAGAATTCGATTCTTACAGCTTCATCTCCGGAGCCCACGGGGAATATCTCCAAAACATCCCCTCTGACCCTGAATGTACCGCGGTTAAAATCCATATCCCCGCGAAGATACTGTATGTCGACAAGCTTTTTTACTATCTCTTCCCTGCTTCTTTGCATACCGGGGCGCAGGGATATGACCATGTTCTGGTAGTCGATGGGGCTTCCCAGCCCGTATATGCACGAGACGGACGCGACTATTATGACATCCTTTCTTTCGGAAAGTGCTGCCGTTGCCGAATGCCGCAGCTTGTCTATTTCGTCGTTTATACTCGAATCCTTTGCAATGTAAGTATCAGTCGAAGGCACGTATGCCTCCGGCTGATAATAATCGTAATAACTGACAAAAAATTCCACGCTGTTTTCGGGAAAGAATTCCTTGAATTCGCCGTACAGCTGCGCCGCAAGTGTCTTGTTGTGCGCAAGTATGAGCGTGGGCTTACCAAGCCTTTCGATGACTCCCGCCATTGTAAAGGTCTTTCCGGAGCCCGTAACGCCCATAAGTGTCTGGCACATGTTTCCTTCTTCAAAGCCGCGCACAAGCCCTTCTATAGCCTGCGGCTGGTCGCCGGTCGGCGCAAAGGGGGAATGTATCTTAAAACTGCATTCTTCGTAATCTGTCATTTGATCTCTTCCATTAATATTTCGTAGGCTTTTAATGCCTGGTTGTCGGCCTTCCAGTCATCCACCGTTTCATCCTCTTTATACTCAAGCTTTATATCGGGCTCTATGCCGACGCCGTGAATGGACCTGCCGTTAGGCGTAAAATACTTTGAGACAGTCACCTTTACGGCGGACCCGTCACCAAGCGTATGTATGGTCTGAACGATTCCTTTTCCGTATGAGGTGGTGCCGATTATAGTTGCCCATCCGTAATCCTGCAATGCGCCCGCAAAGATCTCTGCCGCGCTGGCCGTATTTTCGTTTATCAGAACTGCCATAGGCATCTCCACGCAGCCGGCCTTAGACTCATAATCATGCCTGTTGCCGTATTTGTCCTCGGTGTAGACCATAATGCCCTTGGGGAGAAGGTAATCCATTATCTCGGAAACGGATGAAAGCTGTCCGCCGGGATTTTCCCTGACATCTATGATAATACCCTTTGCGCCATCTGCCTTAAGTTTTTCCACAGCTTCCTTAAACTGGTTCGGAGTATCCTCACCAAAGCGCGTTATTACAATGTAGCCTATATCACCCTCAAGCATAGTCCCTGCCGCGGTCGTGTAATTGATCCTTTTTCTTTTTACGGAAACATCGAAGGTTCGGTCCTCATCGGGTCTGTATACGGTAAGCGTAACCTCGGTGCCCTCTTCGCCCTTCATATCGGCGATGACATCTGAAAGCTCTCGGTCAACTACGGACACTCCGTCAGTCGCGGTGATAAGGTCATTCTCTTTTATGCCCGCACCGGCGGCGCTGCTGTCATCGGCCAAAGAATATACCCGCACATAGCCTGTCTCTGTATCTTTTGTTACTGTAACACCTATGCCCACGTACACCGCATCCGAGGTATTGGACATCTTCTGATACTCTTCGGGACTGTAATATACGCTGTAGGGGTCGCCTAAGGATTCGAGAAGGGTATGATACAGCGCGTCGGCTGTCTTTGAGATGTCGCCGTCAAAAAGGAAATATGTGGAGATGAAGTTGTTGATATTGTCGAGCTTTTTAAGTACGTCTTCAAAGTCTTTTTCGGTCTCTTCGGGTGCGGTCATGCTGTCAAGCCTGTCCTGCAGACTTTTCGCATAGCGGATGCGCACGACCGTCAGGACGATCATGACTATAACAAGCACGAACATCACGATCATGCCTATGCCAAAGAAGAGCGCGGTCTTCTTTTCGCGCTTTTTCAGGCGCACAAATTCGTCCCGAAGCTCGGCATCGCCGATCTGCTCGGCCTGCTCTGCAAGCCTGTCCAGCTCGGCATATTCGTCATACTGCTCTTCTTCGTCTATATTTTCGTTTTCATCAAAATTATCATTCATGGATCTTTGATCTCTTTTCCCTCAGAATACAAAGCCGCCCGCTCCCGCGGGCAGCTTTATTATCGTGCTTTATTTCCCTGTCGATCGTGCCGGTCCAAAATTCACAAAAGCGTATATGATCATCCCCTTTGTGACCTTTTGACCCTTGTATCATTAATACTCGGATTTCTCCATATGCTTCATATACTTAACTACCATGAGAGCGATCTTAAAGGTGATGGCATCTTCAAATTCGCGAAGGTCGAGGCCTGTCATGTTGTTCAGCTTGTCGAGCCTGTAAACAAGAGTGTTTCTGTGAATGTAGAGCTCTCTTGAGGTCTGCGAAACATTCAGGCTGTTCTCAAAGAATTTCTTTACGGTGAGAAGGGTCTCTTCATCGAATTCATCGGGATTCTTGCCGTCAAATATCTCTTTTATGAACATCCTGCAAAGAGGCATGGGAAGCTGATAGATAAGACGCCCGATACCGAGGTTTGAATATGCTATGACGCTCTTTTCGGAATAGAATATCTTTCCGACCTCAAGTGCCATCTTGGCCTCTTTGTATGAACGGGAGACTTCCTTTATCTCGTTTACGATGGTACCGTATGCCACATGCGCCATGGTAAGGGCCTCGGTGCTAAGCATATCCTTTATGGTGCTTGCCATCTTTTCAAGATCGGAATAGGAATCGCTCATCTTGAGTTCTTTTACAAGGATAATGTTCTTTTCATCCACAGCGGTGATGAAATCCTTTGTCTTGGTAGAGAACATGCTCCTGATAAGCTCTAGGGCATTTGTGTCCTTTTCGCTTCTGGTCTCTATTATGAATACGACTCTTCTTACCGATGTCTCTATGTGAAGCTTTTTGGCCCTGTTGTAGATATCCACCAAAAGCAGGTTATCAAGAAGCAGGTTCTTGATAAAGTTATCCTTGTCGACGCGCTCTTTATATGCCACAAGAAGCGACTGGATCTGGAATGCCACCATCTTGCCGACCATATATACGTCGTCGCCGCTTCCCTTTGCCAGAAGCACATATTCAAGCTGCTGTTCGTCATACACTTTAAAGAACTGGCAGCCCTTTATAACCTGGCTGTCTGCGGATGAGGCCGCAAAAGCCTGAAGGTCTGCAGCTACAGGCTCCATTTGAACCGAAGTGGTAACCACTGTCTTGCCGGTCGGATCGCACAGGCAAAGTTCAACTCTTGATATGCCCTTAAGGCCGTCTAATGTAGATTGAAGGATCTGATTGGAAATCATGATAATCTCCTTTTCAAACATTTTATCGAATATATCATATCTCATTTTGGCAAAAAAGAAAAGCACAAAATACAAAAATTCCCCCGGAAGGCTTCCGGGGGATCAAAAAATCTTTCATTAGTTGAGAATAACGAGCTCTGTATCCTTGTCGAATACGTGGATCTTAGACATATCAAGTGCGAAACGAACTGTGTCGCCGGGTCTTGCAGCTGTACGAGGGTTAACTCTTGCTGTGAAGGATACGTCGTTAACATCGAAGTAAAGGTAAACTTCTGCACCGAGAAGCTCGTATACACGGATGGTAGCTTCGATAACGCTGTAAGGAGAAGCCTGGATGAACATAGCGTCGTCCTTGATGTCCTCGGGACGGATACCGAAGATAACTTCCTTGCCAACATAACCTGCATCTGAAAGAACTCTGGCCTTGCTCTCAGGCAGATATACCTTGTGCTCGCCGAAGGAAACTGAAACGTTCTCGTCTTCCTGAGCAACATATGCTGTGATGAGGTTCATCTGAGGTGATCCGATGAAACCTGCAACGAACTTGTTTGCGGGGTGATCGTAGAGGTTCTGAGGTGTATCTACCTGCTGGATGATACCGTCCTTAAGAACAACGATTCTTGTACCAAGTGTCATAGCCTCGGTCTGGTCATGTGTAACGTAGATGATTGTAGCTTCAAGTCTCTGATGAAGTTTTGAGATCTCGATACGCATCTGTACACGGAGCTTTGCATCAAGGTTTGACAAAGGCTCGTCCATGAGGAATACCTTAGGATTACGTACGATAGCACGGCCCATGGCAACACGCTGTCTCTGTCCACCGGAAAGAGCCTTGGGCTTACGATCGAGAAGGTTCTCGATACCGAGGATACGAGCTGCTTCCTGAACTGCACGGTCGATCTCCTGCTTCGGAACCTTTCTGAGCTTAAGACCGAATGCCATGTTGTCATAAACTGACATGTGAGGATACAGAGCGTAGTTCTGGAATACCATCGCGATATCACGGTCCTTGGGCTCAACATCGTTTACGAGTCTGTCGCCGATCCAGAGCTCTCCTGAAGAGATCTCCTCAAGACCTGCGATCATACGGAGTGTTGTTGACTTTCCGCAACCTGAAGGGCCTACGAAGATGATGAATTCCTTATCCTCGATCTCAAGGTTGAAATCCTTAACTGCAACGAAGCCGTTAGGATAAACCTTACAAACGTTCTTTAATGATAAACTTGCCATTTTAAAACTTCCTCCTGTGATTAATACGTGGCAAACTCACAATGCCACTAACTAGAGCACATTTTACAACAAAACCTCTTTTTCGGCAATATTCCAAATAACCAAAATTTCACACATGTTTCCGTCATTTTGCATATGGGGCAATCAGGTATTTTTATGCTTTTTTTGACCTATTATCCATAAAAAAAGGTGCTTTTTTATACATATTTGCCAAAAGAAGGAAAAAGCTGTCAATAATTACAAAAAAGTGTTATACTGTTTATGCGGTCCGAAAGGCCGCATAAAGACTATCATATTATCTTGCAAACGGAGGTAACGTATGATCGATAAAGAATACAAGCTCACGGAAAACGAGCGGAAAATGATGGGCAGAAGAATAAACAGCCTGCGAAGACTATGCGGAATGAGAAAGGGAGAGCTTGCGGAAAAGGTCGGCATCTCACCGAGCAGTCTCACACATTTTTTAAACGGTGAGAGACAGCCAAGTGACGAGATACTGCAAAAAATAGCGGATGTTCTTAATACTCACACATCTTTTCTTCTTTTCGGAACAGGTTCTGATTCTCTTTTCGACATGACCGCCGTACGGTCACAGTCCCTGCAGCAAAACGTGAAGCTTTACGACAACTTCTGGAACAACCTAACCGCCACCGAAAAGACATATGTTGTTATGCGCACGGCCGGCGAGATAAATCATTTCCGCATGAAGAACATAGGCGGGCTTTCATTTGACGACCTTAAAAGCTGCGTTTGCAATTCGATACCCGCAGGTCTTTTTCCTTTTGATGACGAAGGCAGAAAGTAACTGCTTTTAAGGATCAGTTTTTTACTATCCTGCCTTCTTCTATCGTGATCCTTTCTTCTTTCAAAAGCTTTCCTACAGCGCGCTTGAATGCCGCCTTGCTTATACCGAATTCTCTTTTTATCGTCTCCGGAGATACGCTTTCGTCAAAAGGCAGTTCGCCGCCGAATTCATCCATGGCTTTCATTATCTTTTCGGCATCGGTATCCATCTGCATGTATGCTTTTTTGCTTTCGGAAAGATTCAGCTTGCCGTCATTTCTTCTTTCGGAAACAAAAAAGGTGTAGGATTCACCTATTCGGTATTTTCCAAACATGGCCTGATTGGGGATCATTCCGAAATACATGCTGTCAACAGCTATAAACGCACCTATATTTTTGTTTATTCCATAGCATATGCCGGTCACTTCGTCGCCGGCGCGGTAGGGGCTGTCTGCGCGGAGCTTTTTGTAGATATTCATGGAGGCGCAGAGACGACAGGACTTGTCAATATACATGGTGACGGGCACTTTGTCACCGGCATTTACCTTTGTGGTCTGCTCTTTAAATGGAAGAAAAAGATCTTTTTCCATTCCCCAGTCAAGAAATGCGCCCATCTTTGCAACATCCTTAACTTCAAGGACCGCTATCCCGCCAAGCGTGATAAGCGGTTTTTTTGTCGTCGCGATAAGGCGGTCCGCAGAATCCCTGTAGACAAAGACATTCAGTACGTCACCTTTTTTTGTTCCTTCCGGCACCTGCTTAGCCGGGAGAAGTATTCCTTTTTCTTCTCCCTCCTCGCCAAGGTATATTCCAAAATCCTTTTCATAAAGGACTTTTAATTCATTGTATTCTCCGATTCTGACAGACATATGCATGACTCCTTTCAGGTGAACTTGGCGCAAAAGCGTATGCAAGCATACTCTTTTGTGACTTTTTGACCCTTGTATCACAAAAAACAAAGCTCTGTTGCATAAACAACAGAGCTTAAAACTGGGGTAGAAGGATTCGAACCTTCGAAATGCCGGAATCAGAATCCGGTGCCTTACCGCTTGGCTATACCCCAATGCGTGAAACAACGATAAGGATTATATACGATTCCATTCCGAAATGCAAGTACTTTTTTAAATTTTTCTCAGCCCAGCAGTTCCTCTGCCTCTTTTAACACTTTTCCGAATTTTTCAAGCGCGTAAACGATTGGCCCCGGCACCGACAGATCCACGCCTGCATGGCGCAGTTCATCCAAGGGATCCATGCTGCCTCCCATTGACAAAAACTCAAGGAAGCGCTTTACAGAAGGGTTTGAATAAGAACACTCATCCCCTGTTCCTGCGGCCTTGGCGTCATTAAGGATCGATTCCGATACGGCTACTGCTGCGGAATAGCTTGTGGCATATTTGTATACGTAAAAAGGGGTGTAGAAATGAGGGATCCTTGCCCATTCATACTTTACTTCTTCATCTATCACAAGTTCGGGTCCGAAATAATCTTTTATAAGCTCTAAGTAAATGCTTGAAAGGCTTTCGGCTGTGAGGGCTTCTCCCCTTTCCTCGGCTTCGTGCGCCTTAAGCTCAAATTCGGCAAACATGGTCTGTCTGTAGACAGTGCCTTTAAAGCCTTCGAGGTACTGGTTCAAAAGAGCCATTCTCTCTTCTTTTAATGCGGCATTGCCCGGGTCTGCCTTACGCTTTTTCTTATTTTCTTCAAGCAGCATCTCTATAAGAAGATTCTCGTTTACTGTCGATGCGACCTCGGCCACAAATATCGTGTAGTCTGCATCCTGCGGGGGCTGATTCTGTTTTGAGAAATACGAGTGAACGGAATGCCCCATTTCGTGGGCAAGTGTCGAAACGCTGTCCAGTGTTCCC
>CADAQV010000063.1 GCA_902790095.1 uncultured Lachnospiraceae bacterium
TTATACAATATTGATGATGTGCTTTCCGGAAAGAATGATCTTGCGTCGGCTTTGGTTAAGAGCAGGGCATACGAGAATCTGTATCTTCTTTCGGCACCTTTTACAAAGGACATTACATTTCTTGACAGGGAAAGGTTTGCAGGGAGCATATCTGCATGGAAGATGCAGTATGACTATATCCTTATAGATTGCCCTTCGGGGCTTTCTGCCGGATTTGAGGTATCGTGCGCGGCCGCTGACCGTATATGCAGCGTGTTCGTTCCTGATGCGGCCGGGATAAGAGGTATGGACAAGGTCATAGGGTGTATGGAAAAGACCAAAAGGGACAATATGTTCATGGTCATTAACATGATACATCCCTACTATATAAAGGCAGGCGGACAGCTTTCGGACGAGAAAGTGCCGGATATGTTCCCTTATCCGGTATATGCGGTCATACCTTTCGATCCTGCCTACAGCGTATCACTTCTTGAGGGCAGGATGATTCCAGGCGGCGGCTTTGCACTGCTTTTCCATGATCTTTGCAGACGCATCATGGGAGAGGAAGTACCTTTAAAAAAATGGGAGAAATATGCTGCCAAAAAACTTAAATGATCCCTTTGGTCATATGAGGTCATAATTACATGTTTGAAAACTATCATATCAACCGGCTCAATATAAGGATCATCATATATGCGCTGGCACTCAGCACCATAGGCGTGATGCTCATATACAGCGCAACTAACAGGACGACCTTTTACGCCGATTACTATAAAAGGCAGATAATGGGCATTGCCATCGGAATAGTGTGTATGCTCGTTATGATCCTTATTAATTACAAATTCATATTGAAAATGTGGCCGTTTATCTATGCATTCAATGCGGCACTGCTTATCCTGACGCTTACAAACGGTTCGGTCCACGGCGGAGCAAAGAGATGGCTCGTTATTCCCGTCATCGGAAGCATTCAGCCTTCGGACTTTACCAAGCTTTTCATGGTCATATGTCTTTCGGCTCTCATAGGAGTGTTCTTCGGAAGGTTCGGAGAGATAAAGACATGGTTTTATGTCATGCTTATGGTAACACCCGTTATATTCCTCATTTTAAAGCAGCCGGATCTTTCCACGACGATCCTTTTGACGGCAATGGTCGTAGTTATGCTGTATGTCGCAAAGATCAGCTACAAGATAATCGCGGGAGTGGCTCTGTTTATACTGCCGTTTGCGGGGTATTTCATATTCTTTCTTGTGAGCCATACAAAGGAAGAACTGATTGCGATAGCCTCGGAACAGTATCAGCTCAAGCGTGTTCTCTCGTTTATATGGCCGGATCTTTTCCAGGACAGTATCTATCAGCAGCATAATTCGGTCATGGCGATAGGAAGCGGCGGACTTCTCGGAAAAGGTCTGAATACGACCACATTTGAATCGGTAAAAAACGGAAATTTCATTTCCGAATCCCATACGGATTTCATCTTTACCATAGCGGGTGAGGAGACCGGCTTTGTGGGCTGCGTGATCATAATCATTTTGCTTCTGCTGATAGTAGCCGAAGTAATGCTTATAGCCAAAAACGCGGATACTCCTGCGGGAAGAAGCATATGTGTAGGTTTTGCGACCATGTATGCAATGCAGACATTTATAAATATCGCTGTCGCGACATGGATGATGCCAAACACCGGCCTTCCGCTTCCTTTTATAAGTTACGGACTGAGCTCGATAATCAGCATGTACATATCCATCGGGATAGTTTTAAACATCGGTCTGCAAAGGCCGCAAAAAAAGAAAAATGATATCATAGATATTTAGTGATAAGGAGGAAGATATGAATATAGCTCTTATAGCGGATGACGCAAAAAAAACATTGATGCAGAATCTGTGTATCGCTTATAAAAACGTTCTTTCATCGCATGAACTGTATGCAACGGGAAGCACGGGCAGGCTTATAGAAGAATTCTCCGGGCTAAGGGTAAATAAATTCCTTTTCGGTCATCTTGGCGGAGAGAATCAGATCGGTACAATGATAAAGAACAATCAGATAGACTGCATTATATATCTGAGAGACCCGGCAAGAAGCGAGCAGTCGGGAGCATCGCTCTTTATATTGTGTGAAGAGGCATCCATACCCATAGCGACCAATCTTGCATCGGCAGAGATCCTTATAAAGGCTCTTGAAAGAGGAGATATGGACTGGAGGGAGTGGTATAAATGAGATACAGACTGTCAGTGCTTTTGTGCATCGTCATCTGTCTTGCAGGCTGCAGCGCCTCGTCATCAGTCATACATCCTTATAAGATGGATGAGTTGTCTTCCGCCGGTATATCCTATAAAACGACCAGACTTGAAAGCTTTTCACAGGGACAGATCTATTTGAAGGATAACTCTGCTTACCCTGTAGAGAATGTTTCGGCAGGGCAGGCTCTGGTATTTGAACTTGACGGAAAAGAGGACCCGGTCCTGCTCTGCAAAAATGCATATCAGCAATTCGACCCCGGATTTCTGGTAAGACTTATCGCTGCATATATGGTTGCGGAGACCAGCGATATCTACAGCGATGTGACCGTGACAGGAGATATTTTCCAGATCGACAAAGAACTCCCCGCAAGTGGATTTGTAAACGGAGACAAGGTGTCCGTAAAGGATCTTATATACGGAAGTACGATGTATGGAAAATGCGACTGCGTCATACCGCTTGCGCTGTTTTATTCTGCAAGGATAAGTGATTACCTGACAGATCTTAATGAGACCATAAAGGATAAAGGTCTTTCGCAGACAGCCGTAACAAGCATTTACGGAGTTCCTTCTTCGGGACAGTATACGACCATATACGATCTTTACCTGCTTCTTCCAAGAATCCTTTCAAACAAGGATATCTATGATGCCGTAACGGCAAGATCTTATGAATGCAATTATACAAGCAACGGATCTGCCAACACTTTGAATATGTTTAATCAGCTTCCGTATTTTTGTGAGAACGGATTTAATTCGACTTCCGGCCTTGCCATCATCGGCGGGCTTTGCGATACAAGGGATGATTCGAATTCATCCATGCTTGTAATAGCCCAGACCGCGGGCGGAAAGAAGTACGTTGCTTATGTGGCCGGATGTACATCATACGAAAATACAAAAACACAGATGGAAATAATACTTTCTAAAATATTGAATTAGAGATTGCAAAAAATCCGTATCTATAATATAATTGACTTGTGTTCAAAACCATATCTTTTATTGGTTTCAGGGGGTGCGTTTCCTGATAAAAAAATAAAATGTTTAACGCACAGTAAAGGGGTGTAATCATGGTTCAGATCATCGCAGGAAAAAAAGGAAAAGGAAAGACAAAATTCTTACTTGAAAAGGCCAATCAGGCTGTAAAAGAAACAAACGGAACTATCGTTTATATTGACAAGAGCACAAAACATATGTATGAGCTCAACAGTGAAGTAAGGCTCATCAACATCACGGAATATCCTATTAGCTCATATGATGCTTTTCTCGGCTTTATATCCGGCATAATCGCTCAGGATTATGACCTTCAGAACATCTATCTTGACAGCTTTATCAAGATAGCGGGACTTGAAGGACAGTCTGTAGAAAAAGCCATCAGTGATCTTGAGAAAATAAGTGATGCACATAATATTACCATGGTTATAAGCATTTCTCTGGATGCGGAAGAGCTTCCCGACAATGCAAAATCCCATATAGTTATCGCATTATAATGGAAAAAACTCCTCACTTCGTTCGGAGTTTTATTGATCTGACAGCCGCATGCGTCCGGCTGGCGGACTGGCAAGATTGCGAAGCAATCGTGCCAATAGAGTCTGATAAGAGTAAAGGGCTGTTGAATACGGCCCTTTTTTTGAGAAATCGCAACATTTTTTCAGGATCTTTTTGTTTTCAAGGGTGTTAAGGAAATATGGCCGGGCAAAAAAACGATCGAAAGAAGCAGTCGCTTAGGGCAAGTGAAAGGGATATGCTTCCTGTTCAAAACAGAATAAAGCTTAATCCGACCGTGATATTGTTTGCTTTTGTGTTTGTTTTTCTTATCGTTTGCATCTTGCGGCTCGTATTTCGCGAGACTACCGGATATTACGAGGTGATGCCGGGAAACAACGGTAAGGTCAGCAGCTACACGGCTTTTATTACGCGTGATGAAATGGTATACAGAACGGACCGCGCAGGTTTCATACATTATCTTGCAGGCAACGGAGACAGGGTAAGAGTGGGCCAGGCAGTCTGCACCATAGATGAAAACGGCGATTTCACATCGCAGCTTTTATCTGCATATTCGCAGGAAAAGAGCATGGATGACGAATCCCTTGCAAAGATAAAAAATGCCATGCGTTCGTTTGCGATATCATTCGACCCGGATAATTATTCATCCATCTATGACGAAAAGATAATCCTTGAAAATCAGGTTTTCGGATTTTTGAATGACGATATAATCACAAATGCCGGTAATGCCACGGATATGTATACTTTCAATGTGAAAGAGACAAAAAAATCCGGTATTTTTGTTTGCGGCTATGACGGTTATGAAAAATTTGACCCCGATGATTTTAAGATGAGCGATCTTGACGTGACCGATCTGGAGTTTAAAAGAATAAAGAATGCCCAGAAAATCGAGTCGGGAGAGCCTATATACAAACTTGTCTTAAAGGACAGCTTTTCCATAATCTTCCAGATGACGGAAGAGGATGTTGTAAGGTACTGGGAGGCGGACAAGCTTAAAGTATATTTTCCCGATATAGACAAGGAGCTTGTGGGACATTTCTCATTCACATATGCATCCGACGATCCGAACACAAGGCTCGTGCGAATCGATTTTGATGAGTGCGGATATATGCTTGCCGATGTTCGTACGGCAAGGATCGAGATAAATTCAAGTGTTGTATCCGGGTTCAAGATCCCAAAGACATCGCTTACGACCAAGGATTATTATGTCGTACCCGCATCCTATCTGACCGTCGGCGGCAATAACAATACGGATGCTGTGTCGGTGACAAAGGGATTAAATCTTCAGGTATACGAAAACGGAACGATCTCGGTAAGGTTCACCCCGATAACCGGTTACAAGACATTTGACGATTACATACTTGTGGACACTTCATCTTTCAAGATAGGTGATATCCTGATAGAACCCGAGACAAGCAAGACTTATGAAATAGGTGCGCAGAAGAGCCTTCAGGGCGTTTATAATGTCAATAAAGGTTATGCTGTCTTTAAAAGCGTAAACATTCTCGATGACATGGACAACGGATTTGTGATCATAGAGAAAACAGGCTCGGGAGTATCGATATATGATCATATCGCGCTTAATGCAAATCTGATCAAGGAAGGGGAGCTGATCTACTGATGAACACAGCAAATCTGCTTGAAATAAAAAACAGGATAAATGCCGCAGCGCTTCGCGCAGGCAGGGATCCATCGGACATAGAGCTTATAGCCGTAAGCAAATACAAGCCGGCAGAGGATATTCTTGAGGCCTATAACGCCGGGCAGAGACATTTCGGAGAAAACCATGTGCAGGAACTTGTTTCCAAGATAGAATTGCTTCCGGGCGACATAAAATGGCACATGATCGGAAATCTTCAGAAAAACAAAGTAAAGTATATAGCAGATAAGGTCTGCATGATACATTCCGTCGGTTCAGTCAGTCTCGCAGAGCAGATACAGAAAGAGGCGGAGAAAAAAAACTGTGATGTGGACATACTTCTTGAGGTAAATGTTGCCGGAGAAGAGTCAAAATCCGGTTTTTCGGCAGAAGAAGTATATGATGCGGCTATGCAGATCGCAAAGCTTTCAAGGGTTCATATAAAAGGGCTTATGACAGTTGCTCCTTTTGTAAATGACCCGGAAGAGAACAGACCTGTTTTTAAAAAACTGCATGATATTAGTGTTGACATAGAACGCAAAAAAGTGGATAATATTTCCATGCGGGAACTATCCATGGGCATGTCGGGAGATTTCGAAGTGGCCGTGGAGGAGGGTGCGACATTTGTAAGAGTCGGCACCGCTATTTTTGGGGAGAGGGATTATTCGAAAAAATAGGAGGAATATACAATGGCTTTCAAGGGAATCAAGAGCATTTTTAATCTGGATAAAGGAAACGGAGACGATTACAACGACGAATATGATGAATTCGACGATTATGATGAATTCGATGATGAAGATGAAGAACCTGAAAAGAAGAAGGCTGTAAAAGTAAAGAGCGAGCCGGACGATCTTTTGGATGATTTTTCGGAGGCTCCCGCAGAGCGTATTCAGCCCGAAAAGAAAAAAGCAAAGCCCATATCCAAGAGTAATGATTCATACAGCAAAAAGAATTCTGAAAGCAGAGTGATCAATATGAGCAAATCGTCCTCTAACAACTATAACAATAATTCGGCCGGCCAGATATTCATGCTTAAGCCCAGACAGATAGATGATGCAAAGTCTGCCGTAGACGCTCTTTTAAGCGGTAAGGTGGTAATTCTTAATCTTGAAGGCATTGCACTTGACCTTGCTCAGTCGGTAACGGATTTCATAAGCGGCGCAAGCTACTGCATAAGCGGTAACTTCTCTACGATAAGCCAGAATGTATTCGTATATACACCGAACGGATTCAATCTCACCGGTGCTTTTGATGAAGATTACTTAGGTTCAAGCATGAGAGGATTCTAGATCATTTAAGCCATTGGTTTTTACCTTTGGCTTTTTTTTAGGGGAAATATGAAAAAGAAAGATATTATTTTAAAAAACGTAATACTTATCTTAACCGTTGCGGCTCTTGTCCTCATCGATCAGTGGACAAAGCATATTGCGGTAAGCAGTCTTAAAGGCAAAGAGGGCGTAAGCTTTATCGGCGATCTTATAGTCTGGCAGTATGCCGAAAACAAAGGCGCGGCTTTTTCCATACTTCAGGGGCAGCAGTGGCCGCTTACCATCGTAAGCCTTATAATAACCATAGGTATCGCCTTTTTATATGAGCTTTCGACTCCGGGAAAAAGATACCTTCCTTTACGAATAGCTTATATAGGTATAATAGCGGGCGCTATAGGAAATATGATCGATCGCATAAAGCTTAATTATGTCGTCGATTTTATATATGTAAAAATAATAGATTTTCCTATTTTTAACGTTGCCGATATATGTGTTACCTGCTCATGTATCTGTCTTATCATACTGTTCATTTTCATTTACAAGGAAAACGATTCTCTTACCGTCTTAAAAAAGAAAAAGGAAGAAAAGGAAAAAGAGGCAAGTAATGAATGAATTTGTTGTTCCCGAAGAGTATGAAGGCGAGCGTGTCGACAGTTTTCTGGCCGCAATAAATGACGACTTGAGCAGAAGCTTTATTCAAAAGCTTATTAAAGACGAAAAGGTCATCGTAAACGGAAAAAGCGTCAAGCCCAGTTATAAAGTATGCACAGAGGATGCTGTAGGGATCGATATCCCGGATTCGATCATTCCCGATATCCTTCCCGAAAATATTCCTCTTGATGTGCTTTATGAAGATAACGATGTGATACTTGTCAATAAGCCAAAAGGCATGGTCGTGCATCCTGCTGTAGGCCATTATT
>CADAQV010000064.1 GCA_902790095.1 uncultured Lachnospiraceae bacterium
TGTAGACTATTCTGAATGATAGTCTTGCTCCTGCAAGGAACAGGAACTGGAAAAGCGAGCCGAGTACGTAGTATATGATCGGCATTCTTCCAAAAATAAGTGTTATGGCTATAATATGGCCGGCAGAGGTAAATGCCGATACCCAGCATATGCGCAGCAGTTCCCTTACACTGGTAAAACGCCACATGCTTGAATACATTCTGAAGATGAAAAACAGAACGAGGGATATGAGCGCATAAGGCGTGATGATTCGAATATAGTATTTCAAAAAGATGCGCGGTATCTCGCTGTAACGACAGTCAAAACGGAACCACAACGCAAGGAAATACGCAAAATGAATGGCAACAAAATCATAAATAGCGAGGAGGGTTGCAATAACCTTCCATTTTTTTAGCCCGAATCGTGTTATCTTGCTTCTGTTTTTTCCCATTTTCTCTACCCTAAAATATAATTATCATTACACACGCATCCCCTCCCACTGATTTTGGCGGGAGGGGGCATATCTTTATTCTTCTGCGTCAACCGTTTTCTTTCCGGTGATCACCTTTATCACAATAAGCGTTGCTATCATCAGCGCTACTGATATGATGAGGTCTGCGACAACGTTTGTAAAGAGGCCGGCCACGATGTAGGCCACGCCCGAAACGATGGCAACCGTTATAGCATACGGCAACTGCGTCGATACGTGGTTTATGTGGTTACACTGAGCACCGGCGGACGCCATGATGGTGGTGTCGGAAATGGGTGAACAGTGGTCGCCGCAAACGGCTCCTGCCATGCAGGCAGATATGGAAACGATGAGGAGCGGATTTCCGGCAGGGAAAACGCTCATTACTATCGGTATGAGGATACCGAAGGTTCCCCAGGATGTTCCTGTGGCAAACGAAAGGCCGACTGCTATCATGAAGATGATGAAGGGCAGGAATGACTGCATGCCTTTTGCAGAGCCTTCGACAAGCTGTGATATGAATATCTTTGCGCCGAGTGAATCTGTCATGGCTTTAAGTGTCCATGCGCAGGTAAGGATAAGGATGGCGGGCACCATGGCAGAAAATCCTTCCGGAAGAGATTCCATGATCTCTGAAAACTTAAGCACTCTTCTGCAAAGGAAATATACAACTGTAATTATGATGGCGATAAACGCGCCGTATGAAAGGCCAACTGACGCATCACTGTTTGAGAATGCATCGATAAAGCTTTCGCCGGAGAAGAATCCGCCGGAGTAGATCATTCCGAATACGCAGCATACTATGAGAACTGCGACCGGGAGAACAAGGTCTATAACCTTGCCCTTGGGATTGACCTTCATTTCTTCTGCTGCCTGCTTTACGCCGGATGTGAAGAGGTCGCCCTTTGCGGCATTGGTCTCGTGCCTTTTCATGGGGCCGTAGTCAAGGCCGGAAATAGCGAGGAAGAACATCATAACGATGGTAAGTAATGCGTAGTAGTTGTAAGGGATGGCGCTGATGAAAAGCGAAAGACCGCTTTCTGCGCCCGCGCCCTTTGCAAAGCCGGCAACAGCTGCCGCCCATGAAGAAACGGGTGCTATGATACAAATGGGCGCCGCAGTCGCGTCGATAAGGTATGCGAGCTTAGCGCGTGAGATCTTGTGTCCGTCTGTTACGGGTCTCATGACAGAGCCGACTGTAAGGCAGTTGAAATAGTCATCGACAAATATGAGCATGCCGAGGATGATGGTTGCTATCTGAGCGCCGACTCTTGACTTTATGTGGGATGTTGCCCAGCGGCCGAAGGCTGCGGAGCCGCCGGCCTTATTCATAAGGGCAACAAGCGTGCCAAGGAGAACAAGGAAAATGATTATACCTATGTTGTAGCTGTCGGCAACGGAGCTTATGAAGCCGTCTGAGACAACATGTGTCATTGTGGTCTCAAGGTTGCCGCCTGCATAGATGAGGCCGCCTGTGATTATACCTATTGTAAGTGAGGAATATACTTCCTTTGTAATGAGCGCAAGAAGGATGGCGATGAGCGGAGGAAGCAGTGCCCAGGGAGTCGCGAAGTTACCTACAACGGTTCTTTTTGTCTCAAGCGCCTGCTCGATATGAGTCTCAAAATCCTCATCGTTTTCAAGCATGGAAGCGTAATCACCAAGATACTCTTCTGCTGCGTCGTAGTCTGAAAGGTCGAGGGCATCTTCTTCCATTGCACCTATCGTAACAACGCTTTCATCGGCAGCGGCCGGCGAATCGCTTTCTTTAGCCGTATCTTCTCCCTCTGCTCTTGACCTTGTTGTGGATGCGTAGAGGGTTCCAAGGAAAAACGTCACAAGGCAAAGGATCAAAACGGTGACAAAACGTTTTCTTCCTATTTCGCTCATTTTTTTTCTTCTCCTTCCGATTCTAAAAGTCTTTTTTTATCGGAGCCGGCCCGAATGAGGCTGAGCTCGAAATCCTGCCGTTTCTTTTGGTGTATGGTCTTTAGCATGAGACCGGTAAAGAGGGACTGTATGGCCGCTATGACCGTGAAACCGCAGACTATAAGCGTGGGATAGTTCGGAACGAGACCGGTATCCCAGAACTTGATCAAAATGGGGATAAAGAATATGGTCGCGATCAAAAACAAAAGGAATGCGATCATCCCGAAATAACCAAGCGGTCTGTAATTGCGGTAAAGCCTTGTAATGGTGCGAAGGACCTTGAGACCGTCCGAATAGGTATTGAGCTTTGAGACGCTGCCTTCGGGGCGGTCGCGGTAATCTACCACGACATTTTCGATATACATGTTTTTATCCACGGCGTGGATGCTCATTTCCGTCTCTATTTCAAAGCCCTTCGAAAGAACGGGGAAGGTCTTTACAAACTCGTACGAGAAGGCTCTGTAGCCTGTCATGATGTCTTTTATGTCATTTTTGAAAAGAAGGTTGATGGCTTTTCTGACCATCGAATTGCCGATGCCGTGAAATGCGCGTTTGTTTTCCTTATAATAAGTGGAGGAAAGTCTGTCGCCCACCACCATGTCGACATTCTTTTCAAGAACAAGGCCCGCCATTTCGGGCGCGTATTCGGCGGGGTATGTGTCATCTCCGTCCGTCATGATATAACAGAGGGCGTCTATTTCTCTGAACATCCTTCTTATTACGTTGCCTTTGCCCTGCATGTGTTCGTGTCTTACGACCGCGCCGGCATCTTTTGCAATTTCTGCCGTGCCGTCGGTGGAATTGTTGTCATAGACATAGATGACCGCTTCGGGAAGTGCGGCCTTAAAGTCGGTCACGACTTTTTTTATTGTGCTGCTCTCGTTGTAGCACGGTATGAGCACTGCGATCCTGTCCATTAGACACCTCTGACACATAGTTTTATCGATTCTATCACAAAATCATAAAAAAGGAAATAGATTTTTTATTCTTCGCCTCTTTCGATAGCCGCTGCCTGTTCCTTCTGGATCTCGGGGTCGTATGAGACCACGGGCTCTATCTTTTCGCCCTTTATTTTTCTTCTTACATAGTTGTTTGTGATCTTATAAACAACGGGTATTCCGACAAGCACACCAATAAGGTTGGGGATCATCATGAGGCCGTTGAAGGTGTCCGAGATATCCCATGCTATGGAAGATGTCATTATTGCGCCGGAAATGATCATTGCGCAGAAGATGACGTGATATACCTTTACTGCCTTTTCACCGCAGAGATATTCGACTGCCTTGCCGCCGTACTGCGACCAGCCGAGTACTGTGGTGAACGCGAAAAGGAGCATTGCCAGTGCGATAAAGCCTTGTCCTGCGGGACCGAAAACTTCCTTAAAGGATGTTGCGACAAGTGTTGCATCATCTACGGTGCCGACTGTAAGTCCTGTTTCGAGGTCGATGTGGCCTGATGAAAGAACGACTATAGCTGTCATGGTGCAGACGATGAATGTGTCGAAGAACACTTCAAAGATTCCCCACATGCCCTGTTTTACGGGCTCTTTTACGTTTGATGAAGAGTGCACCATAACCGAAGAACCGAGACCGGCTTCGTTTGAGAATACGCCTCTTTTGCAGCCCTGTGTGATGACCTGGGATATCGCAACGCCTGCTGCGCCGCCCGCTACGGCCTTGATGCCGAATGCGAACTTAAAGATGGCCGTAAACATAGCTCCTACTGTGTTGATATGTATGCAGAAGATGATTATGGCGCCGATGATGTACGCAACTGACATGAAGGGCACTACTCTTTCCGCAACGTTTGCTATACGCTGAAGGCCGCCGATGATGATGAGGCTGCCGATGATTACGAGCACGAGGCCTATTGCGACTCTTATGGCCGAAACGCCGAGAACAGTGGGCGCGTCGACATTAGCAAAGAATGCGGACTCTAAGTTAAGGGTGATCTTGTTGACCTGACCCATGTTTCCGATACCGAATGAAGCGAGTATGGCAAATATTGCAAAGAGGACGGCGAGAACGCGGCCTAAGCCTTTAAAGCCTTTCTTTGCGCCGAGGCCGTCTGCAAGGTAGTACATTGCTCCTCCTGACCACTCGCCTTTTTTGTTCTTTCTTCTGTAGTAGATACCGAGGACGTTTTCCGAATAGTTGGTCATCATTCCGAGGAATGCCGCTACCCACATCCAGAATACTGCACCGGGTCCGCCTATGCAGATGGCTGCCGCAACGCCGGCTATGTTACCTGTACCGATGGTTGCCGCAAGCGCTGTGCAGAGCGCCTGGAACTGTGATATTGTCTTTTTGTCGGTCTTTTTGGTAGCGGCCGAGTTCTTTTTGAATACGCTGCCGATGGTGTTTACCCACCAGTGCTTAAGGTGTGTTACCTGGAAGCATTTTGTGACGATGGTCATTATGATGCCTGTGCCTATGAGGATGAAAAGGCCGATCTTGACCCACACGAAGGTGTTGATCACGTCGTTTACTTCTGCAATTTTGTTTAGTACGTCGTTCATATTCTCTCTCCTTTTGCATTCTTAGGGCATAGTAAGCCCCCTAAAGCCTTTAACATTATATTGGTTTTAGGGGGCGGGTGCAAGTTTTTTTAATAGAATTTTAATATTTTCATCAGTATGCTGTGTTTTGCAGGGCGGCATCACGCTTTTTCCGTTCTTTTTTTTGTTTTTCTATGTTTTATGCTGTGAAAGACCGCGGCGCCGGCCTTTTTGCCTGCGATGGCGCCGACTTTTTTAGCCTGCCCAATCGCAAACTGCTTTACAAAGGGCTTAAGGTAGCCGGCTATGACCTTGCGGTCTTCGGGGCTGCAATATATCGTTCTTCCGAGTATTTCCATTTTTTTAGTCTCCTTTTACGCGATGTGCAGCACGCACTCGGCGAGGATGCCGTAGAGTTCGCGGATGTAATAGGTCATAAACATCCACCAGTGGGTGCGGGCGGGATAGGTGCCGTAGGTAACGCCCTGCCTGTCTGCAAGGCAGCCTGCGCGGTAGAGGTGAAACTCATTTGATATGATGACTATTTCGGGCGTAAGGCCGTTTTCTTCGATGATCTGCTTTGAGAATCTGATGTTTTCTTCGGTATCCTGCGACTTGTCTTCAAGGTAGAGGCGTGAAGGATCTACTCCTCGTTCGACAAGGTAGTCATACATTGCCTTTGCCTCGGTCATTGGTTCGTCTTTGCCCTGTCCGCCGGAAAGGATGCAGGCGCAGTCCTTGTTCTCGTTTAGGTAGTCGAGGGTCGCGTCAAGTCTTTCTCGAAGCATCAGGGAAGGGCCGTAATCTTTGACAAGGCAGCCGAGTACGACTACTGTCGCGCCCTGTTTTGCTTTTTTGCCGGCGCCCATGCACATAAGGACCGTAAGGAAGATGACAAGGGATGCAAAGGCTATAAGGAAAATGCGGATGGCCCAGACGGTCCAGGCATATTTGCCGGCAAGAACAACTGCTTTTCTTGCCATGAGCTTTTTCCAAAAGACGCCAATGATGGCAAGCACTGTAAAGCAGCAGATGCCTGTGATATTGCCGATGCCGACGATGCCGTACATAAAAAACGGCAATAGGCACCATACGATGCCTAATATGCCTAAAACTATTAAAAATATGCCCATTACGACCTCCTGCGGATGCAGGTTGCGATAAGGGTTGCCACTTCTTCGGGCGGGCAGCCGTCTGTTAAGATTCTTTCTTCGGCTGCGGCTTCGTATGCGGGGCGGCGTCTGTTCATGAGATCTGCTATGTATTGCTCGTTCATGTGGCCGTTCAGAAGGGGACGCGCGGTCGAATGGCTGACGCGGTGAAGGACTTCTGCGGGGCTTGCTTCAAGCAGTATGACGGTGCCCGAATTTCTCATCATATCGACGTTTTCCATGCGAAGGACGGTTCCGCCGCCGCAGGAAACGACCATGTTTTTGGTCTCGCTGAGTTCTCTGACCACATTTGTCTCTAGATCGCGGAAATAGGGCTCGCCGTATTTGTCGAAGATATCGGCTATGGGCATGCCCTGTTTTTCTTCTATCAATGCATCCATTTCGGCTGCTTTAAGGCCGAGTTTATCTGCAAGCAGCCTGCTTATTGTGCTTTTGCCGGTTCCCATGAACCCAATAAGATATATATTTTTCACTTAAAAAACCTCTCTCTCACCTCTTCTACGGGCATATCCTGTCCTGTAAATATCCTGAACGCCGAAACGCCCTGCCAGAGGAGCATTCCTTTGCCGCCTATGCACTTGCAGCCTTTTTCCTTAGCTTCTCTTAAAAGCCTTGTTTCGGGCGGGTTATACACGGCATCTGCTACTACAAGGCCTTCGTAGAAGGCCGATGTATCCTTTACAACGCTCTCGCCGTCAAGGTTCGGTTTCATGCCGACAACTGTGGCATTCGCAAAGATATCGCTTGACTGTATCTCCCTTGTCATGCAGGGGATGTCATCAATATCATATACATTTACTATAATTCCGGGAACGGCTGCTTTTATCTTTTCGGCGTTTTTGCAGGTTCTTTCAAAGAAGGCATCCTTTTTGTTGAAGATGGTGATCTCCCTTGCGCCGTCAAGGGCGCACTGCACCTGAATGGCGGTTGCTGCGCCGCCGCCGCCGGCAACGGTGATCTTTTTGCCTTTTATGTCTATGCCGTTTGCACGGAGGTTTCCGACGAAGCCTTCGCCGTCGGTCATGTAGCCTTTAAGCTTTCCGTCTTCTATGACGAAAGTGTTTACCGCGCCTATAAGCTTTGCGGCGGGGGAAACTTCGTCCATGCAGGCGTAAGCCGCGGTTTTGCAGGGCATGGTGACGTTGCCGCCGTGAAAGCCCATGAGTTTAAATGCTTCGAATGCTTTTGCGGCGTCGGCTTCTTTTATGTCTATCGCAGTGTAGACGTACGGGAGGCCGAGCTTTTCGAAGCAGTAATTGTACATTTGGGGTGACATGGAGTGGGATACGGGCGAGCCGATCAGGGCCATGTTCTTAAAGTGTCCGTCGATTATCATTTTCTCTTCTCTCTTTTTTATTTTTATAGGGGTGGGGTGGTGTACCAAAACTTGCTTTTTTGGGGTTTAGTACATAGCCTAGTCTTTTATTTTGGGCTGTTGGTGTACTAAATGCTTGTTTTTTGGGTTTTGGTACACTGC
>CADAQV010000065.1 GCA_902790095.1 uncultured Lachnospiraceae bacterium
AAATGTATGCCGAATACAAAGGCACCAGAAAACCCATGCCCGAAGAATTGGTCGTTCAGGTACCTATGCTGAAAAAACTGCTTGGCGCCATGAAGATAAAGTGCATAGAGCTTCCGGGGTTTGAGGCTGACGATATTCTCGGAACTCTTGCCAGGAGGGGTGAGGCGGAAGGCTTTGAAGTTCGCATACTTTCGGGGGACCGCGATCTTTTGCAGATCGCGACCAAAAAGACGGCAGTCATAATACCGCGCACGCATGCGGGAAAGACAGAGACTTTTACATATGACGAAGACGGCGTTATGGAGCTTTACGGTGTTACTCCAAAAGAGTTTATCGACATGAAAGCTCTTATGGGCGATTCATCCGACAATATCCCGGGGCTTCCCGGAGTCGGTGAAAAGACAGCCGGCGCGCTGATCGCAAAATATAAGAGCATAGAAGAGTGCTATAAAAACGTGGAAGAAATAAAGCCCGCAAAGGCAAAGAATGCCTTTTTGGAGCATTTTGACCTTGCAGTGCTAAGCAAAAAGCTTGCGACCATTAATACGGACGCACCTCTTGATATCAATTTGGACGAGCTTTTATGCGCAGGTTTTGCAAACGAAGAAAGTTACGGGATAGTAAGAGAATATAATTTCAAATCGCTTCTTCCAAGATTTATGCCCGATACCGAGGTAAAGACTAAGATCACAAAGACACAGCATATCGTCGTCTGTGAAAAAAATGAGGCGGGCAGGATCCTTAATGAGGCATCGGCAAAGCTTGAGAAGGACGAAAAAGTATCCGTATGTGCAGCCGTTTACGACAGCGCTCTTTACGGACTTTCCGTATGCTTTGACGATGGGTGTTATTATATTTGCAGGGAAGGGGATATTACAGAAGAATTTCTTCTTTCATTCGTGTCTTCAACACTTTCCAAGGGCATGATAGTGATGGATGCCCGCAATATTTTAAGCCTTTTAAAGGGCGATGACAGGTTCAGGGAAGATATCGTAATAAAGGACGTACATTTGATGTATTATCTTCTCGATCCTCTTGCGTCTTCATACGGCTATTCGGAGACTGCGGGAAAGTATCTTGGACTGTCTTATCCGTCAGAAAAAGAGATATTTGATAAAAAGACATTTCTGCCTTTAAGTGCTGCGGGAGTACTTGAAGATTACGCATCCGACTGTGCCTATGTAGCATATAAGAGCTACGATATTTTATACAAAAAACTTAGGGAAGAGGGCTGTCTGTCCGTTTATACGGACATTGAGATGCCTCTTATGCCCGTTCTTTTCAGATGCGAACAAAGAGGCATCAGGCTTTTAAAGGGAGAACTTAAAAACTACGGAAAGAAGCTGGCCGAAGGTATCGTAGAGCTTGAGAAAAAGATCTACGATGAAGCAGGCATAAACTTCAATCTGAATTCTCCAAAGCAGCTCGGTGAGGTATTGTTTGAAAAGATGGGGCTTCCGGGAGGAAAAAAGACCAAGACCGGTTATTCAACATCCGCGGATGTGCTTGAAAAGCTTGCTCCCGATCACAGCATAGTAAAAGACATTCTTAATTACAGGCAGCTTTCAAAGCTTAAATCCACCTATGCGGACGGCCTTGACGAATTCATAAAAGAAGACGGCAAGATCCATTGCCGTTTCAACCAGACCATAACGGCAACCGGCAGAATTTCCTGTTCTGACCCGAATTTGCAGAATATCCCCGTTCGTATGCCTCTTGGAAGAGAGATAAGAAAACTTTTTGTTCCGGAGGACGGCTGGGTATTTGTCGATGCCGACTATTCACAGATAGAGCTCAGGATACTTGCTCATATGTCGGGTGATGAGAATCTTCTTCTCGCGTACAAGGACGCAAAGGATATCCATGCCGCAACGGCTGCGGCTGTATTTCATGTCGATCCTGTGGATGTAACACCCGAACTCAGACGAAAAGCCAAAGCGGTAAATTTCGGTATAGTATACGGCATAAGCTCGTTTGGACTTAGCGAAGACATAAATGTTTCCCGCAAAGAGGCTAATGAGATAATCGAAAGGTATTTTGAAAGCTATAAGGGAGTAAAGAGCTTCCTTGACGGCCTTGTAAGCAAGGCAAAAAAGGACGGCTTTGTAAAGACCATGTACGGCCGAATAAGGCCCGTGCCCGAACTTAAGGCGCCGCAGTATATGCAGAGGATGTTCGGCGAGAGAGTCGCCATGAATTCTCCGATACAGGGAAGCGCTGCCGATATAATGAAGCTTGCCATGATAAGGACCGATGAAGAGCTTACAAAAAGGGGCCTTAGATCCAGAATAGTCCTGCAGGTACACGATGAACTTCTTTTGGAATGCCCCGAAGAGGAAAAAGAAGAGGTAAAGGCCCTTCTTGAAGAGACTATGCGTGACAGCTTTGATCTTCTGGTACCGCTTGAGATATCTGTATCCGAAGGAAAAACCTGGTATGACGCAAAATAAGGAGTAGTAACATGGCCGGACTTTTAGTCATTGGAATAACGGGCGGGGTCGGAGCCGGGAAATCTTCCATTCTGACATATTTAAAAAACAGGTACGACGCAAAAGTACTTGAGGCCGATTCGATCGGCAGGGTAATGATGATGCCGGGGGGAAGAACATACGGCAGGATCGTTGCAGAATACGGAGAAGAGATACTAAACGAAGACAAAACGATCAATTCAAAAAAGGTCGCTGAGATAGTCTTCAACAATAAAAAAGGGTTGAAGAGCATTAACGAGATCGTTCACCCCGAGGTCGTATCCTTCCTTTCAGAACGCATAGCCGCAGAAAAGCTTGAAGCTGTCGTGTCAAATGAAAAAACAAGAATTGCCTGCATAGAGGCAGCGCTTCTTTTTGAGGGAGGCGCGGATCATCTTTGCGACGAGATATGGTACATATATGCTTCCGAAGAGACAAGGATAGAAAGGCTGAAGATGAGCCGCGGCTATTCGGAGGAAAAATCAATATCGATCATGAGAAATCAGATGTCCGAAGAAGAATTCAGGGAAAAATGCGATTATTGCATCGATAATGACAAGGATCTGACGGATGTCTACAGGCAGATCGATGAGAGAATGTCCTTTATCATCTCAGGCGCTCCTGAAGGGAGAGATGAGATATGTTAAGATTTGCTTCACTAAGCTCCGGCAGCAGCGGTAATTCATACCTTATAGGATATGGCAATAAAAATATCCTTATCGATGCCGGAATATCGAACAAGAGGATAAGGGACGGCCTTGAAAGCCTGGGGATCGACGCCGAGAGCCTGTCAGCTATATTTGTAACACACGAGCATTCGGATCATATACAGGGGCTCAAGGTCTTTTTAAAGAAAACGCCTGTACCGGTCTATGCTTCATTCGGGACCTTAAGCGAGCTTGCAAACAGGGAATGTGTCCCACATGAGCTGATGCACGTTGTTAAGCCTTACGAAAGCATAAAAATAGGTGAGCTGGATGTCTTTGCGCATCCTTCCTTTCACGATACTTTAGAGCCCTTCTGGTATAAGGTCACAACGCCCGAGGGCAGCGTTGCCGTAGTCACGGACATAGGGCATGTGGAACAGGAAATGGGTTACGTTTTGAGCGGCCTTCGCGCAATACTTATAGAGGCCAATCATGACATAAATATGCTTGAGACAGGTCCTTACACATTCGCTCTTAAAAGAAGGATATTAAGCGATACCGGGCATCTTTCAAACGAGGCCTGCGGAAGGTTTCTGTGTGACATTTTACATGACGGACTTGAATCCATAGCGCTCGGACATTTGAGCAAGGAAAACAATTATCCCGAACTTGCTCTTTTAACTGTCAAAAACGAGATCGATTTTGCACCTATAGATTTTGTCTCCGAAAGGCTCAACATTTTTGTTGCCGGGCGGGACAATGTCACAAAGATCTTGTGGAAATAAAAATACTTTTTTGGAGGTAGATCATGAATAAAGCGGTAATAACGGTGGTAGGAAAGGATACAGTGGGCATCATAGCAAAGGTATGTACTTATCTTGCAGGAAAGAACATCAATATCCTTGACATTTCCCAGACCATAGTCGGAGGATATTTCAATATGATGATGATAGTCGATATTACAAATGCCGAAAGCATTTTCGGCGATGTTGCATCCGATATGAAGGCGCTCGGCGAGGAGATCGGTGTCATCATAAGGATCCAGAAAGAAGAGATCTTTACAAAAATGCACAGGTTATAAGGAAAGGACCGTTTTATGATAAATATATCTGAAGTAATCGAGACCAATAAAATGGTCACAAACGAGAATCTTGACGTGAGGACCATCACAATAGGTATAAGTCTTCTTGACTGCGCATGTGACGATCTTGACCGTTTTTGCGATAAGATATACGAGCGCATAACGACCACGGCGAAGGATCTTGTAAAAGTAGGTAAGGACATCGAAAACGAATACGGTGTTCCGATCGTAAACAAAAGAATATCCATAACTCCGATATCTCTTGTTGCGGGGGGATGCTGCAAAAGCATAGACGATTATGTGACTGTTGCAAAGACCTTAGACAGGGCAGCAGGCACTGTAGGTGTTAATTTTCTCGGCGGTTTTTCCGCTCTTTGCAGCAAGGGAATGACAAAGGCCGAAGAGCTTCTTATAAGATCCATTCCCCGTGCTCTTGCAGAGACTGACCTTGTATGTTCATCCGTAAATGTAGGCTCTACAAAGACAGGCCTTGACATGGACGCAATAAGGCTTATGGGTCAGATAATAAAGGAGACCGCAGAGCTTTCCGATATGGGATGCGCTAAATTGGTCGTGTTCTGCAACGCTCCCGATGACAACCCCTTTATGGCAGGTGCTTTCCACGGAGTTACGGAAGGCGATGCGATCATAAATGTCGGTGTATCGGGCCCCGGCGTTGTAAAGGCTGCACTTGAAGAATGCAGAGGAGCATCCTTTGAGGTGCTCTGTGAAACTATCAAAAAGACCGCATTTAAGATAACAAGAGTCGGACAGCTTGTTGCACAGGAAGCAAGCAAAAGACTGGGAATTCCCTTCGGCATCATCGATCTTTCGCTTGCGCCGACACCGGCCGTGGGCGACAGCGTTGCGGAGATACTTGAAGAGATCGGTCTTGAAAAGGTCGGCGCACCCGGAACCACAGCTGCGCTTGCAATGCTTAATGACCAGGTAAAGAAGGGCGGTGTAATGGCTTCTTCATATGTGGGAGGTTTAAGCGGCGCATTTATCCCTGTTTCCGAAGACCACGGCATGATAGAGGCTGCTGCATCGGGCGATCTGTGCATCGAAAAACTTGAAGCCATGACTTGTGTCTGCTCTGTTGGTCTTGACATGATAGCAATACCTGGTAAGACTCCCGCATCAAGCATTTCCGGCATGATAGCGGACGAGGCAGCCATCGGAATGGTCAACCAGAAGACCACAGCGGTAAGAGTCATTCCCGTTAAGGGAAAGGATGTCGGAGACACAGTGGAATTCGGAGGACTTCTCGGCTTTGCACCCATAATGCCCATAAACAAGAATTCATGCGAAGCTTTTATTTCGCGCAAAGGGCGTATACCGGCACCGATCCATTCATTCAAGAATTAAAACGGAGGAAAAGAAAATGAACAGTCCTTTTGATTCACCTTACGGGAAAAAAATGTCGTCATATTCGGTAGAAGACATAGAAAAAGCAAGAAAGCTTCAGAAAAAGAACGGAAAGACCTTTATGGAATGCTTAGAGGAGGTCTCAGGCAAGGGGCTTCCCAATACTGCGGGCATGTTTGAGCAGAATATAGAGCTCATGCGTCAGGCCGAAGAGGCTAGAAAGGCCACAGAGGCTCTTGCCGCAAGGGTGGGCGCGGATACTGCGGGCAGTCAGCTCATGAACAATTCCGCAGAGCTTACAAAGCAGCTTGAAGAGCTTACAAAGAACATCCATCAGGATTTCGGGACCACAAAGAGCATGCAGGAAGAAAAGGCGGTAAATGTGCAGAGAGCTTCGGCTCAGGCTCAGGCACAGGCTCAGGCAGCAGCTCCGGTGACGGAGGTCGATATCGAAAAGTTTGCCGGGCTTGCCGAAGTGGTTGAAAAAGATATCTACGGCCAGGAAGAGTTTATCAAGAAGCTTATCATAGCTTTCAAAAGGCCTTTCGTAATGCCCGTAGAAGACGGCTTTGCAATGAACAGCATCTATGTATGCGGACCGGAAGACACAGGAAAGCATTCGGCATTAAACGCCCTTGCCGAGGAGATGTACAACAGGCATATCCTTTCGGGAAAGAACATAAAGGTAATGGATCTTTCTCTTTATCCGAGCGCAGGCTCCGAAAAACTTTTCCTTCAGGATCTTTATGAGGCGCTCCAGGCAGAGGGTCAGATAGTTCTTTTCGAGAATTACGATCTTTGTCACACATCATATCTTACATATATATCTTCGCTCGTAATGACAGGCAAGTGCCGTCTCGGCGAAAGATACATCATGCAGAAGGGGCAGCTCGTATCTGTGAGCAATTCCTTTGCAAGCTCTGCCGTAGGTTCGTTTAATGCAAAGGGCAAGTACCTTATACTGATCTCATCAAGGCCCGTATCAAAGCTTGCGGATGCACTAGGCGCGCCTTTTATAAACGCTCTCGGCGATGTATGCGAGTCAAAGAAGCTTGAGAAAGAGGATTACAAGAAGGTATCTTCAAAGGAACTTGAAGAACTCATCCATCAGGCAGAAAAGAATTTCCTTTTCAAGGTAGTTGTTGATGAGGAAGCCTTTACAGAGTATTCTCTAATACATACCGAAAAGGGACTTGGAGTCACGGGATTAAAGCTTTTCTATGAAAAGATAAAGAAGGGCCTTGCACAGCAAAGGCTTGAAAAGGATTTCCCCAAGGACTGCGAACTTAAACTGTTCTCCGAAGATGACAATGTCTATGCTCAGATCGGAGAAGAAAAGATCAATATCCTTGAAGGACTTCCTAAGGGCTACAGCGGCGAGATAGATGCCGTAAAGGCTGAAATGGACAACATTGTCGGCCTTACCGAGATAAAGAAGTATGTGCTTGGTCTTGAGGAATACTATGATGTAATGAGACGCCGTAAGGAAAAAGGCTTAAAGGCGGGAGAGCTGAACAAGCACATGATCTTTACCGGAAATCCCGGTACAGGAAAGACCACCATAGCAAGGATCATAAGCAGGTACTTAAAGGCCATGGGCGTGCTTTCGGGCGGACAGCTTGTAGAAGTAACAAGAGCCGATCTTGTAGGACGCTATGTGGGACACACTGCGCCGCTTACAAATCAGGTCATTTCTTCGGCACTTGGCGGTGTGCTCTTTATAGACGAGGCATACAGCCTTTATCGTAACAAGGATGATGCTTTCGGTATAGAAGCCATCGACACTCTTGTAAAGGGAATAGAGGACCACAGAGACGATCTTATCGTAATACTTGCAGGTTATTCAAAGGAGATGGAGGAATTCTTAAGCGCAAACTCAGGTCTTAAGAGCCGATTCCCCAATATCATCAATTTCCCTGACTACA
>CADAQV010000066.1 GCA_902790095.1 uncultured Lachnospiraceae bacterium
AAAAAGGGAACCGTAGGTTTGTTAACTGGTATTGAGGCGATTTGTAATAATTCAGAGGAACTGAATAATTGTGTCATTGTACTATCCGGTACACGTAATCAACTGTTGGAGGTCGTTAACAGCAGTCCAAAGGCTCAGGAGGTTTTTTCGAACGTCTTCCACTTCGAGGATTTACATGAGGACTCGCTATATAAATATGCTCTGCAGTGTCTGAAGAACCGGGAATGCGTGGTGACCAAAGAGGCTTGCGACAGTCTATATGAATATATGAAGTATGTCTATTCAATGCGCGGTAATCGTTTTACGAATACTAAATATGTCGAGATAATCATCGAGAATCAGATTCTGCCACGAATGATCTGTCGTGTGGTGGGAGATGGGGTTAGTCCCCATAGTGTCAGCCAGATGGTGATTGAAGCTGCTGATATTCCCGAAGTGGAAATCCCCGATCCTACAAACGCTATAGCCAAACTTAATGCATTGGTAGGTCTTGACGATGTAAAGAGCATTTCGGGCGAGATGCTTAAGGTGATTAAAAGAGGGATAAAAGATTGATCATGACTCTTATACAAAGATTTCTTTATCAGGCGGAGAAACATGCAGACAAAATGGCAGTCTGTGACGCTGCCGGAGCATACACATACGGCGAGATAGCCGGCTTGAGCGCTGCGGTTGCGGGCGTTCTGGCGGAAAAATGCGGGAATAAGAACGAAAGAATAGCCATTTTGATGCCAAGAGACAGGAGATATATACCTGTTCTTTTGGGGGTATTAAGGGCCGGATGCGCTGCCGTTCCCATAGATTCCGAATATCCGGCAGGAAGGATACAAAGCATTAATGATGATGCAGGCGTAAGATTCTGCATCTCTTCGTATGCCTTAAAAGAAAAGACGGATGGCCTTCCCGTTATCTTTGCGGAAGATCTTCTGAAAACGAAAAACACCGACCCTAAAAGCCCTTCGATAGATCTTTCATCGGATGAAAACGAAGGCTTTATGGTCTATACGTCGGGTTCTACCGGAAAGCCCAAGGGCGTTATCCACAAGGCGGGCATGCTTGCCTGCGCCTGCGATATAATGGCGGGCAAGTATGATTATTCCGAAATAGACATGTTCTGCTGCATTGCGGGCTTTAATTTCATAGCATCGGAAATGGATCTTATCACGCCCCTTATTACGGGCGGAAGCACATATGTGGCAAGCGAAGATGAAAGAAAAAATACCGGCAGCATCTACCGCATAATAAGAAAATACGGGGTGACCTGTATGTTTATGCCGCCACAGCTGTATTCGGTGATGCTTAGCCTTTACGGAAAGCCGGGGTTAAAATGCCTTATTCTGTCCGGCGAGAAAGCGGATATCGAAAGCGAAGGCGAAAATATCTACGAACACTACGGCTCAAGCGAGACGGCGGGGGTGCTTGTAAGACACATAAAGGAAGAAGCCGGGGATAAAAGAAGTCTTGGCTTTGCGGGAAGCGGCATCAGCGTCTTTTTGGCAGGCGAGGACGGCAGAGTCATAACCAAAAACGGCGTTGTGGGCGAACTGTGCGTAAAGAGCCCATATCTAGCGCTTGGTTACAATAACCTTGCGAAAGAGACCGGCGAAAAGTTTTATACCGACCCGCTCGACGGGGAGAGGGTATACCGCAGCGGCGATATGATGGAATACGCAGCCGGCGGCGAGCTGATATTCCACGGACGTAAAGACCGCATGATAAAGCTTCGCGGTTTCAGGGTCGAGCTTGCCGAAATAGAAAACGTTCTTGAGTCGATAGAGGAAGTATCGGGAGCAGTGTGCGTTTTAAAGACCGTAAACGGCACGGAAAAACTCTGCTGCTTTTACGAAGGCAGCACGGATGCCGCTACTTCCCTTAAAAAGAAAGCCGAGGGTCTTCTGCCGGATTACATGATACCCGACATTTTCGTGTGTATTGAAAAGATCCCGAGAAACGACAGGGGAAAGGTCGATTTTAAAGCGCTTGAAGAGACAGAAGTTGAAACCGGGACCGAATTTGCGGCGCCTGAAAATGACACGGAAAGAATGATATGTGAAGCGTTTTGCGAAGTGCTGGGCGCTGCGCGTATAGGAAGAAATGATGATTTCTTTCTGCTTGGAGGCACATCTCTTTCGGTATCCGTCCTTATATCAAAGCTTGCCGAGGCGGGGTATGACCTAAAGTTTAAAGATATCTCTCTTAATCAGACACCGTCAAAGCTTGCAAAGTTCCTTTCATCAAAACAGGGTGAAAAGAAAAGCAGGGGCCATGGCCGTATAAGATATCCCGTAACAAGGACACAGCTTGGCATTTATCTTGAAAGCGTGACAGGAGGAAATGCCGACACATACACATGCTCATACATGATGGAGGCGGCACAGAACATAACCGCAGAAGAGCTTATGCATGCCGTATATAAGGTGATAGATAACCATCCGTCCATGAAATATGTCATCAGGGTCGGAGCGGACGGCCTGCCCTATATGCAGATGATAAAGGATGCGCAGGTAGATATCCCCGTCATAGAAGGAAAGGAAAAAGACAGATTCGAATTCATGGAGACCTTTTATCCGGTAGTTCCGCTGCTTGACACGCTTTTGTTCCATTTTGCCATATATCGAAGCGAGAAGAGGTGCTATCTTGCCATAAAAGCACATCTCATCTTTTTTGACGGAACATCGATAAGCCTCTTTATTTCCGAACTGAACAGCGCCCTTGCAGGCGAAGAACTGCTGCCTGAGGGAAAGACCATCCAGCAGATAGCTCTCATGGAAGATGAGATGATGCGGGACGGATCGTTTGAAAAGGCCGAAGAGTATTATAAAAAACTGTTTGAAAAGGCAGATGATGTTCAGACTTTGGAAGGTGACCTTGGCGGGACGCTTACGCCGGGCGAGAGCAAAAACTTCAGATATGAGCCCAAAACTCTTTCCGATGAAAAGGTAATAGAGTATTGCAGGAAAAACTCTGTAACTCCGGGCGGCTTCTTTATGGGAGCTATGTCGATACTTTTGGGCAAATATCTATACAGCAACAGCATCTCATTTTCTACCGTTTACAACGGCCGTGCATATGCCGGCTCCGAAAGGACCTTTGGGACCCTGATAAAAAGGATCCCGTTTTGTGCTGCCCTGCTTTCGGACATGCCGGTCGCAGAATATCTGCACTCATGCAGCAGACAGCTTTTCGACAATATGAGCAATGACATCTATTCGTTTGACGAGGTGTTAAAGAACTGTCCGGTAAATGATGATGTCGAATTCATATATCAAGGCGACCTGTTCACGGACAAAATGGGAATGGGAAGCTCATATGTAGTCGGAGATTCTGTTTTTATGGAACAATACCATACAGGCATGGTAACAGGTCTTATGTCCATTCAGCTCTTCCTTACGGGCGGTTTTTACAACATGACGATAGAATACCGCAACGAGCGTTTTTCGGCCGGATGGATAGAAAGGTTTGCCGCAGATCTCTTTAATGTGGCCGAGGCATTGCTTAAAGAAAAGAATGTCGGAGACATAGCGCTTGTTACAAAAGATGATGAAAAGCTTCTGGAAAAGTTTAACGACACTGCAATAGATATAGATTTTGTCCCGGTACATGAACAGATAAAGAAATATGCCTTAAACTTCCCTGACAGACAGGCGGTATACGCAAGGGGCGTGAGTTTGAGCTATAAGGAGCTTGATGAGCTGTCCTGCAAAGTGGCAGGCAGCCTTAGGGCAAAAGGCGTTTTTGAGGGAAGTCTGGTCGGCACATTGTTTGACAGAACGGTATACGCATATGCAGCCAATATAGGTATATTAAAAAGCGGCGGCGCGTTTGTGCCTTTTGCCGCGGATATGCCTTCCGACAGGCTTGATTACTGCATGAAGAACGGCCGTATAGATATACTGCTCACTTCAAAGACTGTCTTAAGAACAAGGTCTCTGCCGGAAGAGAGCACGTATGAAGTGCTTTTGATAGAGGATATATTGGGAGCGAAAGATGCATTTGAGTACTGCAACGTAAGTGTCAAAGCATCCGATCTTGCATACTGCATCTATACATCAGGTACCACGGGGCTTCCAAAAGGCGTCATGATAGAACACGGAAACCTTGCAAACTATGTAAACAGAAACGAAAAGTCCATAGAGATCATGCATTACGGCCGGCCCGGCAGGAAATGCCTTGCGCTTGCGGCATTTTCGTTTGATGTGTCGGTAGTTGAAGAATTCGTGCCTCTGTGCAACGGCAATACTGTAATTCTTGCAACGGAAGAAGAGATACATGACCCGTTAAAGCTTTCGGGGCTTATAGAAAATACAGGCGCCGATTCCATCACCTGTACGCCGAGCTTCCTTACAAATCTTTTGGATATCGAAAGGTCAAGAAATGCCCTTAAGAACATAACATTTTTCGACATAGGCGCGGAAGCCTTCCCGCCGGAGCTTTACAGCGAACTAAAGAGTATTGCTCCGGGCAGCGTCATTTTAAATGTCTACGGACCTACGGAGGCTGCCATGGGGTGCGCAGCCAAGCTTGTAAACGGTGAAGGCACCGTAACGATAGGCGCGCCGATAGCAAATACCACTTTCATTGTTGCTGACAAATTCGATCATCCGCTTCCTCCCGGCATAAAGGGAGAGCTTGTGATATGCGGTGATCAGGTTGGAAGAGGCTATATCGGCATGTCTGAAAAGACAGCCAAAGCTTTCTTTGAATATAACGGTAAGCGCGCATACAGAAGCGGTGATCTTGCATCATGGACCGGTGATGGCGAGATAGTGCTGTTTGGAAGAGTCGATGACCAGGTAAAGGTCAGGGGATTCAGAATAGAGCTTTCTGAAATAGAAAGAGTCATAGGAAGCGTCAAGGGGGTAAGGGCTGCGGCGGTAATTGCGGTAAAAGGCACTTCCGAATATCTTGCAGCGTTTTATTCCGCTGCCGAAAAGATAGAAGATGACCTTATTTTGGAATATATAAAGAAAAAGCTGCCTTCATATATGGTGCCCCGGATACTGATCTATCAAAAGACGATGCCTCTTTCGGCAAACGGCAAGATAGACAAGAAAAAGCTTACTTTGCCTGTCGTAGCGGATGGCGAAAGGGTCTTTGTAAAGCCTGAGACGGAAAACGAAAAGAAGATATGCGCGGCGTTTGAAACGGCGCTTAAAAAGGACGCCGGGACCGTTGGCGCGCTTGATGATTTCTTTGAACTCGGCGGCGATTCTTTAAAGGTCATGAAGGTGGTCTTTGAGGCGGGCTTTGACGACCTTACCGCGGCAGATGTGTTTAGATTCAAGACCCCCAGATCCATTTCAAGGCATCTGTATAATACCGACAAGAGATCAAGAGAGGCAAAAGAGGATGAGGCAAGATGGCTTCCGCACAGGATAAGTCCCATGCAGGAAAAAATGATCGACAACCAGCTCTATAAGCCGAATTCCACCATGTGGAGCATTACCCATTTCCTCGCGCGCTTTGGAAGCGAATTCGAAGCCGAAAAGATATGTGATGCTTTGAATAAGGCTATAAAGAATCACCCGGGTCTTATGGTGGTGTTTGGATTCAACGAAGATTCCGAGCTTTATCAGCAGTACAGGCCAAACATCTTTGAAGATGTGAGGGTGCGTGAAATAGACGAAGCAGAACTGAAAGTGCTTACCGAAACGCTTGTAAGACCATTTGACAGGATAATAGGCTCATGTCTTTTCAGGTCGGCCGTGTACAAAGTGGGAGATCAAACATATCTGTTCATGGATGTACATCACCTTATCATGGACGGGGATTCCCTGAGGATACTCCTTTACGACATGACGAATGCATATCTTGGAAAAGAACTCAAAAAGGATATGTACTTTTCGATAATTTCGGATGCGGAAAGAAGAGCCTTGTCGGGAGATGAAGAACATTCAAGAAAGTATTTTGAGGACAGGTATTCAGGCATAGAATGGAGCATATCGCCCGTCCCGGACATTGGCGACGGAAAAAATGTGAGCCTTGGAAGGCTGGAAAAACGCCTTGGATATGATGCGTCAATGGTAAAAGAGGCAGAAGAATACTGGGGTGTTACGCATTCGGTAATGGCTATATCCGCGGCACTTGCAGCTTTGCATAAGTTTAACGGCAGCGATGATGTCATGGTGAACTGGATATATAACAACCGTATGTCGGCCGAGTCCGAGACTGCCGTCGGTATGCTTATCAAAAACCTTCCGGCTGCGGCAAGGTTTGGATCGATAAAAAATACGAAGCAGCTTTTGGAGCTTGTAAAAGAACAGGTATCGGCGGGCATAGCAAACAGTTCCTACGATTATATCTTAAAATCCTTTTCTCCGTTTAAGAACGATTACATGGAAGTGAACATTCAGATGGGTATAAACGGGGATGAGCTTGGCACGTTCAGGCCCGAGATCATTCCTCTTAAGGATGAATATGCGGCCGCAAATACCAGCCTCGAACTTGTGCTCATAGAAAACGAGCAGGGAGACGGCGGATTCGATTCGGTATTCGGATATTCTTCGGGGCTTTACTCTAAAGGGTACATGAGCGATTTTCAGAAGATATACACCGAAATACTTGAAGGACTTATAAAAAAAGAAGAACAGGTATAAATTAAAACAGCCGAAAGCATCCTTTGGGGTGCTTTCAGCTGTTTTCGTTTCTGAAGGCAAGCGGAGTCTTTCCGCATTCTGCCTTAAATACTTTGGTAAAATAGCTCTGCGACGGAAAAGCAAGGGTGTTTGCAATATCCGAAACGGAATAATCCGAGAACCTCAGCATTTTTTTGGCCGTGTTTATCTTTTGCTTTGTGATGTAATCGCTTACGGTAAGCCCGGTCTTTTCCTTGAAAAGCCTGCAAAGGTAGCTTTCGGAAAGCCCGCAGTATTCGGCAAGATCTCCAAGCGATATTTTTGTGTGCAGCCTGTCGTAAATAAGATCGATACACTTGGAAATATAGGGCGACTGAACGCTTTTCTTTTGCAGGCTTCTCATCCTTTTTGCGTAGTCGAGACACATGGGCTTATGCAAAGCAGCAACGGCCTTTGGAGTCTTGCACTTGTCGGCAATAAGGATGTAATGGTCGCTGAGGTCATAGGCCGTCTGCAAAGGAAGACCGGCATTTATGCAGTATCTTGCTACTACGGCCGTCGTAATGACAAAATGATATTTTACGTTCTGAAGCTCGTTTTCCGAAAGAATACCCCAGCCTTCGCGCTTGTCTAAGATACTTTCATCGGTCAGCTCATCCACTTTTTTTACATCGCCTGAGGTTATGCATGAATAGAATTCCACCTCGGGATTATAGGGCGCACGAACAAACATTTCTTCACGGTGAAGAAATTCGCGGTATATCAGATTTTTGTCTGTGGATATTTCATCACGGTCCATCATGAATCTCCTTTTTTACCCTTCATATGTCATCTATGCTGATGATATCACATTTATCTTTAAAAATCATCATATATATGACGG
>CADAQV010000067.1 GCA_902790095.1 uncultured Lachnospiraceae bacterium
GTTCCTTACGAGAGTCTCAACCTTATCGTTGTACATATGGGCGGCGGTGTTTCTGTCGGAAGCCATATCGGCGGAAGGATAGTTGATGTAAACAACGCTCTTGACGGCGAAGGCGCATTCTCACCCGAGCGTGCCGGCGGTGTTCCTGCGGGAGACCTTGTAAAGATGTGCTTCTCAGGCAAGTATACTCAGGCTGAGGTAATGAAAAAGCTTGTCGGAAACGGCGGTTTCAACGCATATGAAGGCACAAATGACATGAGAAATCTTGTCAAGATGGCATCGGAAGGCGATGAGAAGGCAAAGATGGTAATGGATGCATTCCACTATCAGGTCGCAAAGGATATCGGTGCCGCAGCTACCGTAATGAAGGGAAAGGTCGATCAGATCATCCTTACAGGCGGTATCGCATACAATAAGATAACTGTCGACGCTCTTACAGACAGAGTAGGCTGGATCGCTCCCATTACGGTATATCCGGGAGAGGACGAACTTCTCGCTCTTGCACAGGGCGCTATCCGCGTGATGACAGGCGAAGAAAAGGTAATGCAGTACTGATTAGATCAAAGAAGGATGGTAGGTTATGGAACTTGTAACCGTTAGAGAGATATACAAAAACAGGGAAAGCTTCATAGACAAAGAGATAAGTGTCGGTGGCTGGGTAAGGAGCGTGCGCGACTCAAAGAGCTTCGGCTTTTTGGTGCTTCACGACGGAACCTATTTCCAGACACTTCAGGTCGTTTTCCACGACAATATGTCAAACTTTGCGGAGATAGCAAAGTTAAATGTCGGTGCAGCAGTAATAGTTAAAGGCACTTTGGTAGCTACGCCCGAGGCAAAGCAGCCTTTCGAAATACAGGCGGAAGAAGTTACTGTAGAAGGCAATTCAACGCCCGATTATCCGCTTCAGAAAAAGAGACATTCGCTTGAATATCTTCGCACCATTTCACATTTAAGGCCAAGGACCAACACGTTCCAGGCAGTATTCAGAGTGCGCTCTCTTCTTGCGTATGCCATTCACAAATTCTTCCAGGAGAGGGATTTCGTGTATGTACACACTCCCCTTATAACAGGCAGCGACTGTGAAGGCGCGGGCGAAATGTTCCAGGTTACCACGCTTCCTCTTGCGGATGTCCCGAAGAAGGATGACGGCAGCATAGATTACGAAAAGGATTTCTTCGGAAAGCCCACGAATCTTACCGTTTCGGGTCAGTTAAACGGCGAGACCTTTGCATGCGCATTCAGAAACATATACACATTCGGACCGACCTTCCGTGCCGAAAATTCAAACACCACAAGGCACGCTGCCGAATTCTGGATGATAGAGCCCGAGATAGCTTTTGCAGATCTTGAAGACGACATGGAACTTGCGGAGGATATGCTCAAATACATAATAAATTATGTAATGGACAACGCCCCCGAAGAGATGCAGTTCTTCAATGATTTTGTGGACAAGGGACTTATCGACAGGCTTAAGCATGTTGTGAGCAGCGATTTTGCCCGCGTGACATATACAGAGGCTGTAAAGCTTTTGGAAGAGCACAACGACGAATTCGATTACAAGGTAAGCTGGGGATGTGATCTTCAGACAGAGCATGAGAGATATCTCACAGAGGTATTGTTTAAGAGACCCGTATTCGTTACAGATTATCCCAAGGAAATAAAGGCATTCTACATGAAGATGAACCCCGATGGCAAGACTGTCGCAGCCGTTGACTGCCTTGTTCCCGGAATAGGTGAGATCATCGGCGGAAGCCAGAGAGAGGATGATTACGACAAGCTGGTTGCCCGCATGAAAGAGCTGGGACTTAAGGAAGAGGATTACGGTTTTTATCTCGACCTCAGAAAGTACGGCTCAGTACGCCATGCCGGCTTCGGCCTTGGCTTTGAAAGAGCCGTTATGTATGTCACCGGTATTGGCAACATCAGAGACAGCATACCATTCCCCAGAACTGTCAACAACTGCGAGCTGTAATACTCCGCCCCTAAAGGCGTGCACACTAAGGAGCAAAAATGAGGCTTATCCATGTTTCCGATCTGAAGCTTGGTAATGCATGTGAATCCTTCCGTGCCGAAGCTGACAAAAGAAAAGAAGAACTTTGGGATACCTTTAAAGAGATCTGCCGTGCCTGCAACAACAGGCGCGCAGGTCTCCTTTTGCTGTCCGGAAATATATTTGACCGTCAGCCGCGTTTTGACGAGATGCAGCGATTAAAAGAGATGTTTTCGCTTCTTGACAATACCGCGGTGGTCTGGATAGCGGGCACTTCTGATCCTTTGCGGGAAAAGAATACATATGCCACTTATCCGTGGCCTGAAAATGTCCACATAATAAAAGGCGCGGGCCGGGTCCATCTTCCGGCGCTTGGCTGCTGCGTGACAGGGGTAAGCTGCATGGAAGAAGAGATGGATGCCGACATATTTTCGGCTCTGCGCCCTGCTCCGTCGGATGAACTGCAGATACTCATGATGAACGGAGACAGCGCTCAGGGTATAAGACACGAAAAGCTGGCCTCGTTTGGCTATGATTATGTCGCGCTTGGCGGCAGACAGAATTTTTATATCTGGGAAAACGAAAGGTGCGCCTATGCCGGCAGCCCCGAACCTCTTGATATAAGCGGGACGGGAAAACACGGCTATATTCTGGTAAATCTTTCCGACAAGGGAACGGGAATCGAGATAGTAGACATCGCAAAGAGACATTTCCGCTCCGCGTGGCTCTATCTTTCGCGTTTTATGTCAAAAACAGAAGTCGAAAAGAGCTGGCGCATCGCAAGGGGAAATTCTCCGGAGAATACATCATACAAACTGGTGCTGAAAGGACAGCGTCCGGAGGGAATTTCTCTTAAAGAATACGAGGAATTAGGCGGTGTCCTTGCAGTAAGCGATGAGACGGAAAGCGGTTTTAATACAGAAGAATTAAAGAAAGCACACTCAAAGGATATACTGGGCGCGTTTATAGAGAGCATGGAAAAAGAGGACGGCCAAACGGCCGCTAAAGCCATGGAAATAGGAATAGAGGCACTTTTGAAAGGGGCATCGAATTGATCATCCGTAATTTACAGCTTCAGGCTTTTGGAAAATTTCATAACAAGACCGTCAGCCTTAAGCAGGGGATGAATATCATCGAGGGCAGAAACGAGGCCGGCAAGAGTACGATCCATGCATTCATAAGAGCTGTTCTGTTTGGAATCGATAAAGAAAAAGATGACAAAAGATATACAAAATACAGCCCGTGGATGGACATAGGATCCTATAAGGGCGCCATTGTATTTGAAGAAAACGGAATTGCATTAAGCCTTGAAAGGGACTTTAAAAAAGGAACGTTAAGTCTTTTGGTAAACGGAGGTGAAAAGGTATTTGAAGGAGAAGAGGCGGAAAAAGAAGTATTTAAGATACTCGGAGGCCTTACAGATACCGGGTTTGCAAACACCGTAAGTATCGGCCAGATGAAAGGAACCACCGATGATACGATAGCGGAGGAGTTAAGGAACAATCTTGACAATTTAAGCCGCGCAAGATCGATGGCGCTAAGCTTTAAGGATGCGGAAGATGCTTTAAGGAAAATGCGTACGGAGCTGGAATACGACCTTGAAAAGATAGGGGATGCCAAAAGCACTGCGGCAGAACCCGAAAATGCAGACGATTTTGAAAAAGCGCTTGATGAATGCTGGGACGCATACAGAGAATACGAAGATGCAGAAGCAGAAAAAGAAAAGGTATACGGCATCTACGAGGAAAAACGAAATGAATTCCTTAGCAGCAAGGAAAGGATAGAAAAAGAACAGGATGATATAACAGGTCAGCTTGGCGCGATCGATTCGTCGGGAGGAGCAGGCAAAAAACTCCTCGAAAGCAAAAAGGAGCGTATAGAAAAGCTTAAAAACGCGGGCAAAGACCCCGTAAAAGCCTTTAAGCCCGCCATCGGCATATTGATGACGTTCATATTCCTATTCCTTGCCGGGGCAGCCGCCTGCACGATCATTTATGCCTTTGCAGACAGCCTTTCGTGGCTTTTGATAATTGCCGCATCGCTTGCCGGCGCAGCGATAGTTTTCGCCATCATCTGCACCGTACTTGAAAATAAATACAAAAAGAACAAGAGCTACTACAGAAGCCTTCTTGAAAGACAGAGCCGCACGGATGAGTATAAGAGAAAAGAAAAAGATCTTGCGAATGAAAAGAACGAGCTTTTTGCCAAAATGTCAGAGGAACATGACGGCAAGCTGATGCAGGCTACCCGGAGGGCGGAAGAAACAAGAAAAAGATATGATGACGCCATGGCCGCCATGAGCTCTGTAACAGACAGGATGGATGAGGCGAAAAGAAGGGAATATTTCGAAAAGGAAACGAAGCTTAAATATGACCGTACAAAAGAACTGCTTGACGCGGTGGACCTCGCCTGGGAGCATATGTACATCGCCGGAGATTTAAGCGTTAAAAGCTTTGGCGCCGACCTCCTTTTGAAGACCGGAGAGATTATAGGCTGTATAACCGGCGGAAAGTATACCGGCCTTTCAAGGGATGCTCAGGGAAATCTTTTTCTTTATGAAAGCGGAAGAAATACTTCCATAGAATCAGTCAGCCGCGGCACCATGGAGCAGGTTTACCTCGCCCTACGCATAGCCGCGTCCGAGCTTTTATCGCCGAGTGTCGACCTGCCGTTCATACTCGACGATACATTCGCCTATTATGATGAGGAGCGAATGAAAAATGCGCTGGCATATTTGAAAAAATGTAAACACCAGGTGATCCTTCTGACCTGCCACAGCAGAGAGAGCAGAATATTGAAGGAGATATGAGAGAAACAGACTAAAGCTGAAGCATAAAAAAAGAGGAGGGTGAATTATGCTGAAAAAAACACACAGGATCAAAAACAGAGCGGTAAGATCGGCTGCGTTGCTGCTGACAGTTATCATTATGGCTTCACAGCTGTTTTCAGGGCATGTATCCTTTGCTGATGATGGTGATACGGTGACAAAAAAATACGGAGAGTATGATTTTGTAAAAATATCCAATCCTTCTTCAGGTTCAAGGCAGGCAGACGGAATAAATACAAATGACGAGACCGGATTTTCGGCCAACCGTCTTAACAGCTATGCATGGGCAGTGGCATCCAGAGGTGATTATATATACATCGGAACAAACCGTACGTTATTCGGCTCTGCACTTTATGCGTTGGCCGAAACGATGCGAGGACAGGGCTTGCCGGTTACAGACAATATAGTGGCTTCTGTTGCCGGTGTTCTTTCGGGCGGTGATGTGCCCGTAGAACTTGATGAAGAGGATTTTGTACCTCAGATCATTCGTTTTGATGTTAAAAACGGCACTACCAAGGTGATCTATCAGCCGCAGACAGCCAGGGGTGAAGATAATAGACTTTACTATACAGACAAAAACGGCCAGCTTATTAAGGATGCCGATGTGGCTTCTGAAACAGCTTCATTCCGTTCTGTTGTCGAATTTGAAGGCAACCTGTATTTTGGATCTTTGGGTGTGAATATGCTTCAGCTGGTGCGTATTGACGAAAATGACGATGCTGAAGTTGTTTTTCAGACCATAGGTCTTATAAGCAGTCTTCGTGCAGGTTGTATTCATGATGACGGCGACGGAGAGACCGTTTATTTTGGGGGTCAGGACACGACATACGGGATCTGGCGCCAGCATCTGGCGACACATCCGGGCGAAGCACGACCTCTTCCAATAGTGATAAGATATCTTGATCCGTTGACAGCAGGGACAGAAAATGAAGACTGGAGCGGCATGATAGCTGATTTTACGGATTTTGGCAAATACGCCTATGCTTCCGTTTATGCTAACGGCGGCGGTAATGTTTGGGATCTTTGCTCATATAACGGAAAACTCTATCTCATACTGGCGTATGATGGCGGATGGGCATTATTCAGAGGTGAAAAAGGCGGCGATGCACCTAATAAGTTTGGCTGGACCTGGACTGAGGTGGTTGGCGACAATGGAAAGTATCCGCTGGCAATGGATCCGGAGATCGCAAAACAAAATGCAACAATTGCTGCAGCATACGGTTGTGCGGAATACGGCGGAGTTCTGAACGGCACAGGTATTCTTGAATCCACGGCGACACCATATGTTTATAACGGAAAAATGTATATAGGCACATTCGATAATGCAACCGCTCTTCAGAGCCAGACAATGACAAAGCTTATCAGAAAGTTCGGAGCCATAGCAAACTATAAAGAGACCGGAAGCTTTGGTCCGACTCTCACTCAGATTTTTGCTCCCTTCTATCAGGCACTGTCACACCCGCAGCACATATGGGTGATGGATGAAAACGAAGAGATAGTGCCGGTGGAATCGGCAAATGAGCTGCTTAAAAACACCAATATAGATTATGTATGGCGTTTTATCGAACATAACGGCAAACTTTATGCAGGTACCTTTGATGCATCCACAGCATATATATATTACATTGATTTCAGTATAAACAGCGCACTTGAATACCTTAGGAGTATTAAGGACAGGCTGCCTGAAAATGTTAAAAGCCTGTTGGATTCGACACTGGCCGAAGATCTCAAAGCGGCATGGGAGGATGAATCTGCGCGCAGAGCCCTGATAAAACAACTCTCTGAAGAGATCCTGAACATAATTCCCAATGAAACTACACGCAATATGCTCGTGGAAATCGTAAAGGAAATGCTGTCTGATAAGGAAACATTTCAAAAGTGGGCCGGACAGATAAGAAAAGTGTGGTCAGACCCTAAGATAAAAGAAAGGCTGTCAGCACAGCTGAAGGAACGTCTGGGGGAGACCTTTACCGAAGAAAAGATCGCAGAGATCATACAAGCGCTCCATTTGGCGATCGAAAACAGCAAGGAACAGGCAGAAGAGGGATTTAATGATCCGGAATCCGAGGACATATGGACCACTGCAGGAAAGAAAGTTATAAGGCTTGCCACAGATATCGAAAAATATCTGAATAAGGAAATAACCGAAGAGGAACTGATTGCCTCAAGGCAGGACATGGACGCTGCGCTGCAGGATATAATTGAATTTATAGGTGAGATACCTGACGGGGTACAGCCGATGATCGATCTGATGAGGTCCTTTGCGGATATTGAAGGCCTGCGTTTCCTGGCAGAAGCAAGGGCGCTTGCAAAGAATACTGAAAAGGGATTTGATCTTCTTGTGACAGAGGACGGGATAACATGGGAAAAGATAACCGCTGACGGCCTCGGAGATCCTTATAATTACGGCGCACGTACATTTACGATCTGCAATGACGAGTTGTATGTCGGAACCGCAAATCCCTATTATGGCGCACAGCTCTGGAAAATAACAGGCCCCGGCACACTTAAAAAGACTGAAGAACCCTCTGAAGAGGAAAAGTCCGAAGATCAGAAAACCGAGGATCAGACATCTGAAGATCAAAAATCTGAGGATCAGACACCTGAAGAGGGTGATACAAAGGAAA